>JAMOAF010000381.1 GCA_023621895.1 Planctomycetota bacterium | reverse complement strand
GCCGACCAGGCCCGCCCGGCCATGTCATAAAGCAGGCTCCCCTGGGCTTCGATATGGTCGGTCTCCCAGGTTCCCGTCAACCGGTAGCGGACGTAGTCCTTGGTGAAAAGGATGTGCTCGGTGCGGCGGAGCGCCTCCGGCTCGTGCTCGCCGAGCCAGGCAAGTTGCGGCAGGGTCCAGGTGGGCGTGGGCTTCTGGTAGCCGATGCGGAAAATCTCCGCGCCCGAGTCGGCCTCCAGCCGCGCCGCCTGGCGGACGCTCCGCTGATCGGTCCACATGATCGCCGGGCGCAAGGGGCGAAATCGCGCGTCGGCCAGCACCGCGTTGTGCGTCGAGCCGTCCAGGCTCAGGGCCGCGATCCGGCTCGCCTGGCACGCCGGGCGGGCGAGCATCGCGCGGAGCAGCCGGCGGGCGACCGCGTACCAATCGTCGGGATTCTGCTCCGACCAACCGGCGTGCGGGTGCGCCGTATGGTATTCGCCCAGCGCCGTGTCCACGATCCGCCCCTGCCCGTCGATTGCGGTGATCTTGCAGCCGCTCGTGCCGATGTCGATGCCCAGGAGCAAATCGTTCATGTCAACCCTGCGCGATCCAGCGGTGATCGGGGTCCTGGCGGGAAAGGAACCGGCGATTCTTGCCGGCCATCACCCACAGGTAATACATCGTGTAGCCGGGGGCCGTGGCCACCGGATGGTAGCCTTCGGGGATCAGCACCGTGTGGTGATCCTGGACCGTGTAGGTCTCGTCGATCGAGCGGCTATCGGTGTAGATCTTCTGGATGCCGAAGCCCTGTGGCCGGTCGAAGCGGAAGTAGTAGATTTCCTCCATATCGACCTCGTCGGGCAGGTCGTCGATGTCGTGGCGGTGGGGAGGGAAGCTGGCCCAGTTGGCCGGCGGCACGATCGCCTCGCCGATGAACAGCAAGTCGGCCGGGACCTCCTCGGTGACCATCATCAGCGCCCGGCGCTGGAATCCCGGCTTGCCCAGCGACATTTCCTTGACGCTCGCCGGCGGGATCAGGATCGCCTGGCCCGGCCGGGTCGAGGGCGCCTGGCAGAGGGCGAACTGGCAGTCGGCCGTTGCCTCCACGTCGCACGCGCAGCCGGCAGGAACCACTACGGTCCACGGCTTGTCGGTGAAGAGGTCCGCCCTCGGGCCGATCGGCTCGCGCTCCAGACCGCCGCCGCTGACGACGGCCGCCCCTTGGAGCAGCACCAGGGCCGTCTCCTGCTCGCACGGCGCCAGGTGGTGCGACTTGCCGGAACCCAGCGCGATCATGCCGAAGCTCAGGTGCTTCATGCCGGCGTCGCCCGGTTTTGAAAGCATGGTCAGGCCGGGCTGAGGTTTCCAAACAACGCGATAATTCATCGTGATCCCTTTCCAATCAGAGACGGCCCGCAGGCGTCGACATCAAGAGTTTCCAAATCCAGCCAGCGGGCGACTCGCCGCAAGCCGTCGCGGATGTCGGCGTGGACCAGCGCCGTGTGGTGCTCCAGGCCCTCGCCGATGATCGTATCGACCAGGCGGCGGATCGGCGCGTCGAAGCGCACGGACCAGCAGTTGCCGGGCAGGTTCGCCCGGGTCGGGACGGACTGGCCGCCGGCGAAGAACAGCCGCATCCCGCCGGGACCCACGCCCAGCCGGGCCATCGTTACCGGCCCCTCGCCCGCGATGGGGAAGTTGACCGTCACCCCCCGCTTGCCGCCGCCCTCGACCGTTGCGTGCTTGCCCAGCCGGTTGCAGGCCCCTTGGGCCATCAGGCGGGTGGCCGCCGAGCCGCAGTGCCAGGCCAGCCCCTCGTTGCGATCCTCGTCAATCGCGATGAAGTCGGCGAACATCGCTGGCCGGCCGCTGAGATAGTTGGCCATCAGCATCGTCACCGTCCCATAGATGTCGCCTTCGCACGCGGTCAGCAGGCCCTCGTCGTTCAAGCGGCTGATCGTGCTACAGGGCATGATCCCGTAGTGCGGAGTGAACTCCGGCCAGCACTTGACGGCAAAGCCGGCCAGCCGTTCCTTGGCGGCGATCTGGCGAAAGGCCAGCATCAGCCCACCCGCCTGGTCCAATTCGGCCTCGGTCGCATCGCAGCCGCCCGCCGCCAGCCGGATCGCCTCGGCCTCGGCCTGCCTCGGCCCCGGCTCGATCGCCCGAGCCGTATCGAACAATTCGGCCGTGGTGACATGGTGGACTTCAACGCCCAGCAGCCGCCGCAGTCCCAATTCGTCGAACGTCGACGTGTAGAAGCCGGGCACGCGGTAGCCGACCAGTCCCAAGCGCACGCGGCGCAGCCGCCTGAGGCAGTCGATCACGCGCAGCGAGGGCGCCAGGGCCTCGGGCGCCTCGTCGGCCTGGCAGAAGATGTAGTCGTACTTGCGCCCCAGCCGCATCAGCGTGTGGGCGTTCATGTTGATCCCGCAGAACGAGTTCGATTGGAGCTTCGGCCCGTCGAGCCTCGGCTCCGGCACGCCCCAGAGCACGATCGGCGCCGCCAGCCGGTCGGCGAAGATCGGGATCAGTGTTCCCAGGGCGAACGTTCCATACTGCACAACGATCGCGTCGACCCGCTCGGCATGGAAACGCTCGGCCAGCGATTCGGCGTCTTCCTCGGTCACGGTCAAACCCGGCCCGTGGATCAACTCCACGTCCATCCGCGACAAGGCTTTCAGCGATCGTTCGAAGAGCTGCTGGGCATAATCGCTGTCGAACGTCAGCCGGGCGCAGCAGACATATCCAACGCGCAACTTATCCATGATCTTTCCTCATGCGCTTGATTGCTTTCAGCGAGAATGCTCCGACTGCCGCCGCATGCACCGTTGCAGGATCAAAGGAACCACCTGCGTGCCGCGGCAATCGGCCAATCGCCCTCGAGGGCCCGCATCAGCCCTTGGCGGGCACCTTGGCCCAGTCGGCGAGAAACTGCTTCAAAACCACGTCGGTCATCGGGTGTTGATAGAGCTGCTCCATGACTTCCATCGGGGCGGTGCAGACGTCCGCGCCGGCCAGCGCCGACTCCAAGACGTGCAACGGGTGGCGCGCCGAGGCCACGAGAATCTCCGTGGCGAAGTCGTAGTTGTCGAAGATCGTCCGGATCTGGTGGATCATCTCCATGCCCACCTGGCCGACCGAATCGAGCCGGCCCACGAACGGGCTGACGTAGGTCGCCCCGCACTTGGCCGCCAACAGTGCCTGGAGCGGCGAGTGAACCACGGTCACGTTGGTCTTGATCCCCAATGCGGCCAGTTGCTTCACGGCGATCAGGCCCTCGCGGATGATCGGAACCTTGACCACGACGTTGTCGGCGATCTCGGCCAACTGCCGCGCCTCGGCCACGATCCCGGCGGAGTCCAGGGCGATGCATTCCAGGCTCACCGGCCCGGGAACGATCCGGCAGATCTCGGCGTAGAGCTCGCGCGGCTCGCGCCCCGTCTTGAAGACGAGGCTCGGATTGGTGGTCGCCCCGTCGATGATCCCCCAGCGGCAGGCCTCGCGGATCTGGTCCAAGTCGGCCGTATCCAGAAACAACTTCACCGTTCATCACTCCTGCTGGCTTGTCAGCTCAAAAGGTCGAAAGCCGCGTCGAACGCAGCCGCAGCCGGCGGCGCGTCGAGCCGCTTGATAAATGCCAGGGCGTCGCGGGCGCCGTGCTCGCGATTCATGCCCGAATCTTCCCATTCCACCGAGAGCGGGCCGCGGTAGCCGATCTGGCTGAGCGCCCGGAGAATCTCCTCGAAATCGACGTCGCCGTGGCCCGGCGAACGGAAGTCCCAGCGGCGGCGCGGGTCTCCAAACCGCAGATGGGAGCCCAAAATGCCGGCGGTTCCGGCCGGCCGCACGGCCGCGTCCTTGATATGCACGTGATAGATGCGGTCGGAAAACTCGCGGAGAAAACGGACCGGATCGACCATCTGCCAGACCAGGTGGCTGGGATCGAAGTTGAAGCCGAAGGCCGCCCTGCCGCCCAGCGCATCCAGGGCCCGCCGCGCAGTCGGGCCGTCGAAGGCGATCTGCGCCGGATGCGCCTCCAAGGCGAAACGCACGCCACACTCGTCAAACACGTCCAAAATCGGGTTCCAGAGGTCCGCAAACCGGGCGTAGCCCTCCTCGATCCACGTTTCCGGCACCGGCGGAAACCGGTACAGCAGGTGCCAGATCGGCGAGCCCGTGAAGCCGGTCACGACGCGCACGCCGAGATTCCTCGCCGCCCGGGCGGTGTCCTTCATCGCTTCGATCGCCCAGGCGCGTTTCTTCTCCGCGCTGCCCGCACAAGCCGCCGGCGCCAGCACGTCGGTCCGGCTGTCTTCGTTCGGATCGCAGACGAGGTGCCCCGCCGCGTGGTTGCTCAGCGCAAAACACTTTAGTCCATGCCGGGCGAGCAGTTCGAGGCGCTCGCGGCAGTACCCGGCGTCGGCAGCCGCACGGCCGGCGTCGATATACCCGCCGCGGCAGACCAGCTCCAGCCCGTCGTAGCCCCAGGCCGCCGCCTTCGGCGCCAGCTCTTCCAAGGGAATGTCGGTCCACTGCCCCGTCACCAGCGTCACCGGTCTGGTCACGATAGAGCGGTTCATGGCCTGGCGCCTCCGCGAGTTTTCCGAATTGACCGCCGGTTGGCCGCCTGGGGCGCCGGCTGCTGTCGCTATTTGGGCCCGTAAGCCACCAGTATTGCCCGCGCGCGGCCTTGCGGTCAATGAGAACGTGCGTAAATAATGTAAGAGTATTTGGCCGCCCGCCGGCCGGTTTCCCGCCTTGGCCTGCTCCGTAGACCGGTCGATGACCCTCCGCCACTGCCCACAAATTGCCTTGCTTGTCGACACCGCGACCGACTGGGGTCGGCGGATGATCCGCGGGATCGCCCGCTATGCGCAGGAGAACGGGGGATGGGACATCTGGCTGGAAGAGCGCTGCCAGCAGGCTCCCGGCCGGCTTCCGCCGGGCTGGCGCGGCGACGGGATCATCGCCCGGGTGGCCGACCGCGCGATGGCCCGTTACCTGGCCGCAGCGCCGGCTCCGGTCGTCAACGTCTCGTCCGCCCGCATCCCGGGCGTCCATTTTCCCACCGTCACGGCCGACCTCCGCGCCGCGGCCCGGCTGGCCGCGGGCCATCTCTTGGACCAGGGGTTCCGCCACTTCGGCTACTTCGCGCCGCTGGGGCTCTCGTTTGTCGAAATTCATTATCAGAGCTTTGTCGAAAACCTTGCCGAGATCGGCCTGGAGTGCTCGCTGTTTCCAGCCCGGCGCGGCGCGGGGCCCGCGTCCGCATGGCAGAGACGCCAAGAGGATCTCCAACAATGGGTCCGCGAACTGCCCAAGCCGGTCGCCATCGTAACGTGGACCAGCGAGCGGGGCCGCGAGGTGCTCTACGCCTGCCGGGCGATTGGCCTGCTCGTGCCGGAGCAAGTCGCGGTGATGGGCGGAGACGAAGACAGCCTCTTGTGCGAGACCTGCAATCCCAGCCTGTCGGGAGTGGCCCTGACCTCCGCGCGGATCGGCTACGAGGCCGCCGCGCTGCTCGACCGCTTGCTGCACGGGAAGAAGTGCTCAAGCGAACCGATCCTGATCGAGCCGACCCGCGTGATCGTCCGCCAGTCGACCGACACACTCGCCGTCGAAGACCAGGATCTGGCCCGGGCGATCGCCTTCATCCGCGTCAACGCGTTGACGCCGATCCAGGTCAGCGACGTCCTCCGCGCCGTGCCCGTCTCGCGGAGTTGGCTGGAGCGGCGTTTCCAGGAGGCGCTCGGCCGCAGTCCCGCGGAAGAAATCCGCCGCGTCCGCCTCGAACGGACCAAGCAACTCTTGGCGGAAACCGACATGCCCGTGCCCCAGGTCGCCTCCTCCTCCGGCTTCGGCTCGCGCGAATACTTCGCCCACGCATTCAAGCAGGCCACGGGCCTGACCCCCCGCGAATTCCGCAAGCGGGCCCGCGGCGGCTAGGCGCAAGTGACAGGGCTATCCCTTGGCACACAATCTCTGGTTCGCCAAATGAGCTTGCGTGATTCCGCGAGGAATGCATGAGAGCGTGATAGTCGCGTGGGCTTGCCCCGCGCTTCGTTACGTACGGGTTGTGCCGCAGCGCAGGCGCGCCGCGGGGCAAGCCCACGCGGCTATCTGAATAGCAGCCGC
>JAMOAF010000023.1 GCA_023621895.1 Planctomycetota bacterium | reverse complement strand
ATGCATCTCATGCACCGGATTGTGGCGCGACGGGCCTGGAGACCCGTTCTACGTACCGGATTGTGGCGCGACGGGCCTGGAGACCCGTCCTACGTACTGAATTGTGGCGCGACGGGCCTGGAGACCCGTCCTACGTACCGGATTGTGGCGCGACGGGCAGGAATGCCCGTCCTACGGGGTGGTTTTTGCCATTGTTCGAGGGGTCGGCTGGTGGGCGCTGGGCTCGTCGACATGGAGCTTCAGTGTCGCCAGGCCGAGGATCGCGCAACAGGCCGAGGCAATCCAGAACCGGACGACGATCCGGCTCTCCGGCCATCCGCGGAGTTGAAAATGATGGTGCAGAGGCGCGCAGAGAAAAATCCGCCGCCGGCGCCATTTGTAGGAGGCGACCTGGAGGATGACACTGACCGCTTCAGCAACAAACACGCCGCCGATCACGATCAACAGCAATTCCTGCCTGGCGACAACGGCCACCAGCCCCAGCAATCCGCCCAGGGGGAGAGACCCCGCATCGCCCATGAAGACCTGGGCCGGGTGGCAATTGAACCAGAGGAATCCGAGCAGCCCGCCGATCATCCCGCCGCAGAGGACGAGCATCTCGTCAGCGCCGGGCACCCGCTGGATATTCAGATAAGCGGCCAGTTCCGCGTGCCCCGCGGCGTAAGCAACGATCGCCATTGCGGCGGTGGCGAACACCAGGCATCCGCCGGCCAGCCCGTCAAGACCGTCGGCCAGGTTCACCGCATTCGACGCTCCCACGATCACCAGCACGGCGAGCGGAATAAACCACGGTCCCATGTCCAGGATGCCGCCAACCAGGGGCAGCCGGATCGGAAACGGCATGCCGGCCGCCGCCTGGTGTTGCCAGATCAGCAGCGCGGCGATGGTGGCGATGGCAGCCTGGCCAAGCAGTTTGCCCTGTGGCGAGAGCCCTCGCCGGATTCCGCGGAGCTTGATCAGGTCGTCGGCCGCCCCGAGGGCGGCCAGACCGATGGCGGCGACCAGCGCGGTCTGCACGTAGCGGCTGCCCAGATCGCCCAGTGCCAGCACCCCGCCCACCAGTCCGGCGACCAGGAACAGCCCGCCCATCGTCGGCGTGGCGTGTTTCTGTTCATGGAGACGCTGGATTTCGGCCGAGTCGCTGCGGTTGGGCTCGCGAAACCGCTTGCCCAGCCAGCCGATCAGCCGCGGACCGAGAAGCACGGCGATGGCGAAACTGGCAGCGGCGGCCAGGGAGCCTCGCAGGGTGATCTTTTCAGCGGCGACGGCCCAGTCGGGTTGCCTTCCGGCGAGCAGTTGGGTCCAGTGAAGCAACCAGTGGAGCATGACTTCAACCAACAAACGGGCGGCAATTCGTCACATCCGAAAATCGGCGGGGCCGCTCGGTCCGTTGCCGCCGGCGGCCCCGCCAGGCCCTTCGCGAATGTATCCCTGAGCGACCGGGTCGGCGCCGAGGCGCCGCCCGGTGCTCAGTCCCAAAGCTCCATCGAGAAGCACTCGCCGAAGCGGTCGACCCAGAAACCGCAAGCATCGGCAAGATAATGCTCCAACCCCAGGAGGGAGGGTCGTGCCGAGTTCCCGCAATCCCGACACGGTCGATGGAACTTTCGTAAGTTTGTCTCGGCCGGCGTCTTTCCCGGCCTTGGTTGTGCTCCTTGTGTTCAAGCGATCCGCCGCTGCGGATAGGTCTGCATTGCCTCGATCATGCGCTCCATTCCCAGCGCGCGCGACCCTTTGACCAGCACGACGTCGCCGGGGAGGATCGCCTGGCCCAGGCAGGACATCGTCTCCTCGGGCTGGCGGCAGGAGAACGAACGGGAGGCGGGCATCCCCGCCGCCCGCGCTCCAGCGACCACGTACGGGGCGAATTGCCCGCAGGCGATCAACAGGTCCGCGCCGCTCAAGGTCACGACGCAGTCGCCCAACCGGCGGTGGATCGCGGCCGACTCCTCGCCCAGCTCCAGCATGTCGCCGAAGACGACGATCCGCCGCCCCCGCGCATCGAAGTCGCGGAGCAGTTCGAGCGCGGCGAGCATCGCCGCCGGGCTGGCGTTGTATGTATCGTTGATGATCGTCGCCCCGCGAACCTGCGTCACCTCGCAGCGCATCGGCAGGGGGTCGAAATTCCGCAGCGCCTCGGCCATCTCGCTGATCGAGCAGCCCAGGCGGCGGCCGACGGCGATTGCGGCTAGCGTGGCCGTCAAGTGGTGGCGCCCCCAGACCGGAACCTCGAACCGGCGGCCTTCGAGCGTGAACGACAGGGTGCCCTCGCCCCAGGCCACCTCCGCGGCGGCCAACTCGCATTCGGTGCTCCGCCCGACGACGATCGCCGGGGCCGCCGAGCGATGCCGCAGCCGCTTCAGCCAGGGATCGTCGCCGAGGATTGCCAGGCCTTCCGGCGGCAGGGCGTCGAGCAGTTCGGCCTTGGCCTCGGCGATTCCCCGCCGGCTGCCAAAGCCACCGAGGTGCGCGTCGCCGACATGCGTGATCACGCCAATCGCGGGGCGGCACAAAGCAGCCAGCGCGGCGATCTCGCCCGGGCCGCTTGCCCCCAGCTCGAGCACCGCGTAATCGTCCTCCGCCTCCATCTGAAGCATGCTCAGCGGGAGACCGACCTGGTTGTTGTAGTTTTGCGGGCTGGCCGTGCCCCGCAGTCGCCCGCGGAGCACGGTCTGGATCATCTGGCGCGTGGTTGTCTTGCCGACGCTGCCGGTCACGGCGATCACCGTGCCGCGGAAGCGCTCGCGATGCCAGGCCGCCCAGGCACCGAGCGCCTGGAGCGAATCGCTAACGACCAATGCCCACTGCCCGTCAGGGGCGTGGACCGGTTTTTGCACGACCGCGCCGGCCGCGCCGCGCGCGAATGCCTCGTCGGCGAAGTCCGAACCGTCGCAGTGCCGCCCGGCAAGTCCCCAGAACACGTCGCCCGGCTCGACCTGCCGGCTGTCGATAACCACCCGGCCCAGAGGTGCGCGGTCGATTGCCGCGTCCGGGCCGGCTGCCCAAATCCTGCGTCCGCCGATGGCGTTCTGTAGATCGTTCGGAGTCGCCATAATTGTATCGCCCTAACTGCCTCCCCAACGGCCGATCGCATCGGCAAACGGCTGGTTTTCATAAAGCCAGGTCCGAGCCACCAGCCGATCGTCCAGCGGCAGTGTCCGGCCGCCGATGATCTGGTAGTCCTCGTGGCCCTTGCCGGCGATCAGCACGCAGTCGCCCGGCTCCGCCGCGCTAAGCGCAGAGCCGATCGCCTCCCTGCGGTCGAAGACAACCCGCACGCCGGCCGATCCGTCGAACCCCTCGAGAATCTCTCGCACGATCTGTTCGGGGTCTTCATCCCGCGGGTTGTCGTTGGTCACGATCGCCAGATCGGCGCCCGCACGGACGGCGCGCCCCATCAGGGGGCGTTTCTCGCGATCGCGGTTGCCGCCGGCGCCAAACACGCAGAGAATCCGCCCGGCGGTGACTTCCCGGAGCGTCGCCAGCACGCTGCCGAGGGCTTCGGGCGTGTGGGCGTAGTCGACGAAGACGCCGAACGGCTGGCCGCACTCGATTCTCTGGAGCCGGCCCGGCACGTGGTCGACGTTCTCCAAACCGCGCACGATCGTCGGCAGGTCAATGCCGTAGGCCAGGCCGACGGCCGCGGCCACCAGGCAGTTGTATACGTGATGCGTGCCGATCATCTTGGTGCGGACGGGAATCGTCTCGCTACCGGCCGAAAGAAGAAATGTCTGCTCGCTCGCGAATCGCTCGATCTCGACGGCGCTGATCTCCGCCGACGAGCGGATGCCGACGGTCAGCAGGGGATTGCCGATCGCCGTGATGTAGGCGGCCGAGGCGGCGTCGTCGGCGTTGACCACGGCAAACCCCTCGCCCGAGAGCAGATCGAAGATCCGCGACTTGGCCAGCCGGTAATTGCCGAGCGTCTGGTGGTAGTCGAGATGGTCGCGGCGGACGTTGGTCACGCAGGCCGCGTCCAGGTCGATCCCGGCCAGCCGTTTCTGGTCCAGGGCGTGGCTGGAAACTTCGAGCACCGCGTGGCTACAGCCATTCCGCACCATCCGGGCGAGCCAGCGGGCCAGGCGGTCGGCTGGCGGCGTCGTCTGCCCCGACGGGCCGAAGGTCTCCCCGTCGTAGGCGCCCAGCGTGCCGACCAGGCCGGTAGAGAACCCGGCCGTACTGAGGACGCTGGCGACCAGGCACGAGGTTGTCGTCTTGCCGTTGGTGCCGGTGACGCCGATGACCTTCAATTGGCGGCTCGGATTGCCGGCCACGCGCTGGCAAATCCGCCCGTAGGCCTCGCGCGTGTCGGCAACGACGATTACCGGCACGCCCGGCGGAGCGCACACAGGACGGTCGGCCACCACGGCGGCGCATCCCCGGCTGACAGCCTCGTCGATGTAGTCGTGGCCGTCGCAGGCCGCGCCGCGGACGGCGACGAACAGATCGCCCGGCTCAACCCGGCGAGAATCGCACTGGACGGCGTCGAAGGCGATTGCCCCAGACTCCAGGTCGCGAGCCTCGGGCAACACCTCCGGCAGATGCACAAATTGTCCCCCGCTGGGACGAACCTGCATGGCGCGTGGCCTCCATGCCAATGGGCGCCGGCGACTTCCTGTCTTATGGATTCGCTCGGTCTTTGACTTGCCGCCGGAAAACGCCGGCCGATTCCTTTTGGCCCGCGAGCCTCCGGCGGCTGGATCGAGTGGGATTTCGATTCCCAGGACCATTCTGTTTTGGCGGCCCTGGGCAGTCCGGGCCGTGACCGGCGTGGGTGAACCATTCAGGTCAACGGCGGGCCGGATTGTCGCAGTTCTGCGTCTGGTGTCAAGGCGAATTCCAAAACGGCGCCGATTTCGCGATACCGCCCCGCAAGCCGGGGAAAGCCCGCGACAATGGGCGGCTGGGGCAAACCGAGACCCCCGCGACGCCGGCGGCATTGCTGGGGCACCGGCGGCCTCGCCGTGAAGGCGCCGATCGAGTGCTTCACCACGATCATCCAGAAGTCACTGGAAGGGGGGAACTGTCCATTAACTAGACAGCCTGGCCAATACTCGTCCAGTTTGCGCGGCGGGTCTACCACGGATTGCAGTCATTCTGATCGATCGACGGGGTGGATTCGCGGGTTCCGGAGTGCCACGGAGAAGTGGTATGGCGCCTAGGCCGCCTTTTCGTTCGCCGAGGAATTGACCGTCGGCAGAATCTGGCCCGGTTTTTGCATAAAGGTTGCAGTAGGAGCCGGCTCCTGAAGCGGTTTCTGAAAGACATTCCGATTGGCCACGGCAATCCCTTTCGAAGATTTTGATGACTGTGGGTTGCGTGGCGCCTGTGAACATAGGAGAGAAGGTGATGAAACGAGCGGTTGTTGTGTGGACGATTGCCAGCCTGTTGGCTGGCACCGCAATTTGTCTCGCGGCGGAATCCAAGGAGAAGCCACGTCGTCCGGACAAGGAGTTCGCGACGGAGGAGGCAGAAGTGACCGGGTCGCCCCAGGCTTATCTGGGCATTGGAATCGAAGCAGTGCCTCCGGCGCTGGTTAGCCACTTGCCGGGCGCGATCCCCGGTGGACAAGGCGTATTGATTGCACAGGTCGCAAACAAATCGCCGGCAGAGAAAGCCGGGCTCAAGACACACGATATCGTACTCGCCTACGGACAGCACAAGGTCGGCTCTCCGGAAGAGTTGGTCACGCTGGTCCACAAGGACAAGCCGGGCCGGGAAGTGACGCTGCATGTCATTCGTGCCGGAAAACCGCGGGAGATCAAGGTTGTCTTGGGCGAAGCCAACACCGTCGAAACACCTCGCCGGCACCGGGTCCTGCGACCGCTGTTTGGACGGCAGGGCGATCGCAAGGTCACTCCTGAACAAGAGCAGGCGCAGTGGAGCACCTTCGATTCAATGGCTCTTACGCGGCTGGACGAGAATCGCTTCCGAGCGGAGATCAAGTACCGCGACCAGAACGGCAAGATCGACAGCCGTACCTATGAAGGGACGCGCGCGGAGCTTCGCAAAGCGATCGAGTCCGAGAAGAATATGCCGGATGCGGAACGCGGCCATCTTCTGAGTGCCTTGGACATGCCCGGCGCGAGCCTGGAGTTCGGCCCGGCGGTCTTGATGACTCCTGGTGGAGAAGTGATTTGGGACT
>JAMOAF010000190.1 GCA_023621895.1 Planctomycetota bacterium | reverse complement strand
GCGATTCATCGCCGCTTTCAGCCGCTTCGCGGCCTTTGGAGTGCGGCGATTCATCGCCCCTTTCAGCCGCTTCGCGGCCCTTGAACGCCGCCAAAGACCGCCAACGCCTTCGCCGCACGTCTCACCGCCCGCCCGGCAACATCTCCTTTTCAATCCGCTCCAGCCCGACCCCAAACACCGCCCGTGCAATCTCGTCGAGCACCGCCCGATCGGCCTCGAAGTGCATCGTCCGGTGGCAATGCGTCAGCGACTGGCCTGATCCAAGCGCGGCGGCCGGCGAGAGCGACTCGATTTCGTAAAAGGCGCCCATTCCCTTCACGCCCGGCGACGGCGGCCCGTCGTTGTAGGCATTGGCCACGTCGCCGATGTATGGATCCAGCGCGTCGAGGCCCCAGCTATTGTTCATGTAGTCGCAGCGGGTCGGGTCGTCAGGCATCGTGAACTGGACGAGCGTCAAGGTTCCGGACGCAAAGTCGATCGAGCCGAGCACGTTCTTCGCCCGGCGCTGCGAGGTCCCGATCTTCGCCCGATACTCGCCATCGGCGCGGAGCAGGATCGCTTCGGGCAGAATCTTCAAACGGTCGGCCGGCACCTGGCCGAAATAGTCGGACTTGACCGCCGGACCGAGCAACGCCTCCTCGCCCGGCCGATAAGGCACGACAACCACGGTCTCCGGCCCCGCATTGAGCATGCCCAAGACCCAAATAGAGACCATGCCATCGTCGCGGTTCATGTCCGGGCCGCAATTCCGGATCGAGTTGACCGTCTCATAGGCCACGCGCCGCACACCGCCGGCAAGCATCGGCCCGGCGGCCCGCCCAAACAGCCGCTCGAGGTCCTCGCCGCCGAGCAGCCGGACCTCGCGCGTCACCGCCAGGTCGAACTGCGCCGCCGAGGCGTTCCGCAACTTCATCCGACGCGACATCCGGCAGGAGGCGTCCCCGGCGGCGCTGGTCACCTCGCAGGGCCCCTCGTTGAGCGCCGGCGGCGTGCACCAGTTGCTGAGCGTCTGCTCCTCGCCCGGGGCAAACCAGAGGCTGAACCGGCCCGCCTCCGGCGATAGCCACATGCGGTCTTCCGCACCGTAGTTGTTGAAACGCGGATCGAGCTTGCCGGCCTCGATGAACGAGCGGTTGACGAACCCGAAGCTCGGGCCGTCGTCGCCGCCGCAGGTCGAGGTCATCACGCGCCCCTGCCACTCCGGGCAGACGGCGACCCGCGCGCCTCGCTCGCCCGAGAGCTCGACGACCCGCGTATGCTCGCTGAGAAACCCGCGCACCTTGCCGTACGGCATTTCTTCCCCTCTCGTCTCTAGTCCAAACACGCCCGCCAGGCCGAAAACGGCGGCGGCGCAAACAATCTTTCCGGCCATCGTCATTGCCTTTCTTCCCCCCGGATCGGCCGCCCATCAAGCAGCGTCATCTCGATCGCACCCACAGACCAGCGCGCTCGCCCGCCATCCGGCTCGTCCGGATCGAGCGCAAGGTTGACGGCTACCGCCTGCATCGAGGCTCGACCCTGAAAAGCCCGCGCCAACGCACGGCACATACATCTTTTTCGGAGCAGAACTTTTCACCACGCAGGCCCTGGACCCCTCCGGCCGGCCGTTGCATTTGTCTTCGATCGAGATAATCATAGTATGGTTCGCGACCGTTTCAAAGTATCCACGACAGGGAGCCCCGCCGATGAGACAATCACTTCTTCTGGCCGCCTTTGCCAGCCTTGCCCTTGCCCCGCTTGCCTTGGCCGACGAGGGGTTCGTGCCGATTTTCGACGGCAAGACCTTCAACGGCTGGAAGGCCAGCGAAGGCGGCAAGTCGTGGACGATCGAAGACGGAGCCCTCACCGGCCGCGGCGACCGCGGCCACGTCTTCTACGTCCAAGACGAGTTCGACGACTTTGAGCTCAAGGTCGACGTCAAAATCAACAAGGGGGGCAACTCCGGCATCTACTTCCACACCAAGTACCAGGAAGAGGGATGGCCGGACGCCGGGCATGAAATCCAAGTCAACAATACCCACACTGACCCGGTGAAGACCGGCAGCCTCTACAGCGTCGTCAAGCTCTATGAATCGGCCGGCAAGGACAACGAGTGGTTCACGATGCACATCGCCGTCAAGGGCGACAATCTCCGCGTCACGGTCGCCGGCAAGCTCGTGCTCGATTACACCCAGCCGCCCGGCGTGACAATCCCCCGCCGGATCGACCGGGGAACCATCGCCTTCCAGCAGCACGATCCCAAGAGCGTCGTCCAGTACCGCAACATCCTCCTGAAGAAGCTCAACTGACCAAACACCCGCGTCAGCCGCAACTGTCGCCCATGTCTCTCACCGCCGCTCCGTCACCCGTCGTGTTTTACGAGGATCGAGCGCCCGGAGAGGCAGCCTGGCTCTGCTGTCAGGGATTGGTGGAGGTGCTTCAGGCTCGGCGGCCGGAAGAGGTGATCCCTGTCCTGGCGGCGGTCGAGCGCGCCGCGCAAGAAGGACTCTATGCCGCCGGCTTCGTTGCCTACGAAGCGGCTCCAAGGATGGACGAGGCGTGCTCGACCCATCCGCTCGCCGGGTTGCCGCTGGCCTGGTTCGGCCTTTTCCGCGAAATGGTCCGGCACGAGCCCGCCAACATCAACCCTGGCGGGCGCTTCGACATCGGCGACTGGCGCCCCTCCGTTACGCTCGCCCAATACGACGACGCGATTGACCGCATCAAGCGATACATCGCTCGAGGCGACACCTACCAGGTGAACTACACATTCCGCCTGCGGTCGCCTTTTCGCGGCGACGCTTGGGCATTCTTCCGCCGGCTCTGCCGGGCGCAGCAGGCTCGCTACGGCGCTTTCCTCGACATCGGCAGCCACGTCATCTGCTCGGCTTCTCCTGAGCTCTTCTTCCGTCTCGACGGCCAGCTCGTCACGTCCCGCCCGATGAAGGGCACGTCTCGCCGCGGGCTTACGTTTCAGGAAGACGAGCGGTTTCGGTCCGCGCTGGGCTGCTCCGTGAAAGACCGTGCCGAGAACGCGATGGTCGTCGACATGGTGCGAAACGACATCGGGCGGATTGCCCGCTGGGGGAGCGTTCGGGTGGACTCCGCCTTCGATCTGGAGAAGTACCCGACGTTGTTCCAGATGACCTCAACCGTAACCGGCGAGACATCCGCCTCCTTCGTGTCGATCGTCCAGGCGCTCTTCCCCGCCGCCTCCATCACCGGAGCGCCCAAGATTCGCTCGACGCAGATCATTCGCGAGCTGGAGCCGGATGCCCGCGGCGTGTATACCGGCTGCATCGGTTATCTTGCGCCCCGCCGAAGAGCCCGTTTCAGCGTCGCCATCCGGACGGTCGCCATCGATCGCGCTGCCCGCCGGGCGGAGTATGGCGTCGGCGGCGGGATCGTCTGGGACTCGACCACGGAGGGCGAATACGCGGAGTGCTGCACCAAGGCGGCTGTCCTGACCGCTGAGATTCCGCAGTTTGAACTCCTGGAGACCCTTCTATATGAAAATGGCAAAGGTTGGTTCCTGCTGCCGCGGCACCTCCGGCGGCTGAGTCAGTCAGCGGCCTACTTCGACTTCGCAATCGACCTGGACGCGATCCAGCGACAACTCCAAGACCTCGCCGGCTCGCTTCCGGCCGGCTCGCAGCGTGTTCGCCTCCGCGTTCGACGCCGTGGCCAGGCCGCGCTGGAAGCCGCGCCGTTGTCATCCTTGAAGCTCCCTGCTCCGCTTCGGCTGATCTTGGCGGACAAGCCGATCGATGCCGGCAACCTGTTCCTTTATCACAAGACAACGTGCCGCGACGTATACGACTCCGCCTTCTCCTCGCGCGGAGACTGCGACGACGCCGTGCTCTGGAACTCGCAGGGCCACGTCACGGAAACCACGATTGCCAACCTTGTCGTGGAGAAGTGCGGGCGGCTGGTTACGCCGCCGGTCGCCTGCGGCCTCCTGCCCGGTCTGTTCCGGGAGCACCTCCTAGAGACCGGCGAAATTGTCGAAGACGTGGTCACAATCGAGGACCTCCGGCGCGCGCCGCGCGTGTTTGCCATCAATTCAGTCCGCCGCTGGATGCCCGCGGTGCTCCAACCGTAGCTGAAGGAGATCCCGAACCGTTCTTGCGGCCTCGGTGGTCGGCGTCCCGAAGGGACACCCCTAAGTGGTCCGTTTCAGAATTGGCGTCAGGGTTCTTTGCGCCCCCCGGGAGCGGTTTCTTGGCGAAACGCGCGTCTCGTTGTGAGCTGAACGGCTGTGGCGTAACCCTGACGTCATCTGTGAAATGGACCCCCAAGCCAGCCCAGCGTCCCGAAGGGACACCCCTAAGCCAGCCCAGGGTGGAGCGCGGCGAGTGAAGCGAGCCGTCAGCAGCCCTGGGTCAGACGCCGGGTCAGACCCGGCCAGCCCCAACGGGGCGGCCCTAACAAGAAGGCCCGGCAAATACCAGCAAGATATGGCAAATCCAATCCCATTCCGCCCTTCCTCCGACAACGGTTCTCCCAGCGTAAACACCATCCGGTTCGCCACCCGGCCATTCTGGCAATTCCCAATCCTGGTGGGAGGTTTTTCAGCTTAGGAAAGCAATGCCTCTTAGCCGCTCAAGATACAAATTTTGGACGAATCTTTACTGATAACACACTTATGGGAGCGGGAAACTTGCGTGCACACCCCAGAAGGGATAAACTGTGGCTTCGCGACAACAATTGGGCTGACTCTTGGACAGAAAACACTCTTCACGCGACGAGAACACGGCACCCGCCCGCGACCTCGCCTACCGCCTCTACACGATCTGCGAACGCAAAGAGTGGGCCGACGAAGCCCTGGCCTACAACGGCCTGGTGATCGCCTGGCTGGAACTGACGAAGCTGGCCCTGGCGGAGCGGAGCAAGCCGCGGGATACTCAACAAGAGATGTTCTGATCGAGGAAGATCGATGATGGCCTATCGTGGGCGAGTGAAGAATGGCGTTGTGGTCTTCGAGCAGGGGACCTCCCTGCCGGAGGGAACGCTAGTTCGCATTGAAGCCGCCCTCAGCGCTGCGGAAACCCCGACTGAGGGGCCGACGCTGGCCGAGCAGTTTGCCGACGTGATCGGCGCGGTGCCCGATCTCCCGCCGGACATGGCAGCGCAACACGATCACTATTTGCACGCAGCGCCCAAGCGATGACGCGATTTTTTGCCGACTCGTCTTTCTTTTTCGCGCTCTTGAACCGAGAACCCATCGGCAAAACCCCGACCCAGCAACAAGAAGTGCTGCGATCGAGGACGATCGAGACCGAGGACGCCGTCAGCGATGAAATCGTGCGGCGGCTGCGGGATGAGGCCAAGACCCGAGGGGAGTTCGCCAAGGTCCATCCGTGCGCATCGAGCGGCGACGTGCCCGACGAAAAGGAGGCCCGGCTGCTGATCCTCGGTCCCGACTACCCCCATACCGCGAAGGACGCCGCGAGCGCCGCCAGGAGAGAGGCGGCCAATGTCCTTGAGTGGCGCGGCAGCAGCCACCGCAACTACAAGAATACCATCGTCTTCCTCGCCCCCGATACGAACCGGCTGCGGGAACTTCGCGAGGCCGTGCGGCAATACCTCGCCTGGGACTCCATCTGGGGCGACCGCGTGACGCTCAACCTCGATCAGTTCCAAACCAGGCAGGCCGAAACGAAGCAGAAGAACGCCGATGAAAACGTCCGCCGCCGCTCTACGCAGCGCCCCGCGCAGCCAGATCGTCCACCGTGGCACGTTGCGCGTAGGAAGGGCTGGCCTCGAGCAGGAAGTCGAGCCGTACCCCAGGTCTCCTCGACCAGTGCCCCCTCGACATACTCCCGTCCGCGGATGTCGGCGAGCGTGATAAAAGACCGCACGAAGTCGCGGTAGTTGACAATGACTTGTTGATGGGGGCCGAAAACGCTCGTGTTTGGAAACCGTTCAAGGAAAAACGTTGGGAATGCTGAAGAAACGTCCCGCGTGTCGCAAGCCCGCTTGTGCAAGACGTCTCACTTGCGGCGCGCGCGCCGTAAAGGACGTCCTGCCGCTCGAAACCCAAAGGAATACTTTCGGCAACGCATTAAGGTCTGCCGCCGACCTCCCAAGCCAGTGTTTCAGCCAGGCGAGTTTTGCCAGCACAGCGCCGACGTGCGCGCTGCCGGCGGGATGAATTTCAATCCAGTAGACAACTTC
>JAMOAF010000420.1 GCA_023621895.1 Planctomycetota bacterium | reverse complement strand
AACGCTCAAGATCAAGGAGGGAGAAAACTCGCTTTCCGTCCAGATCGTTCCTTGGTTCGACCATTTCCGCGCCGACCACGGTGAAGCGGTGACCGCGGTGATTTCCGGTAGCAACGTCGATGAAGATACGGCTGACAATACGGCCGGAATTCTGGTCGAGGAGCCGGCTCCCGATCTCATGCACTGCACCTGCGCTTGCGGGTTGGGAAGCGGGTCTGAGTCGCTCAGCCTCGGCGTCAAAGACGCTACGGGAAACGTGGCAATTCAGAACTCCGGCACGCTGCTGACCTACTATTCCGAGTTTGCCTCCGGTCAGGAGACGGTGATCGCGTATCAGCCGCTCCAGTTGACAAACGGATTGGCGACACTGGAAAAGGTCGAGGCCAAGCTGACCGCCTTCGGTGCGGCGACGCCGAACACGAGCATCTGGTTCGATGGTCTCGCAGCCGATCCGGACAAGACGTACGCCTTCGCCTTGCCCGTGGATGTCTCCAGCCTCTCCACCGGCGCTTACGACTGGAGCGTGCAGTTGACCCAGCACTACTCCGACCAGAGCACTCAGACAGCCACTGTCAGCGGCAACCACAAAGTGATCAACACCCTGGGCAGTACATCGGCGCGGGGGTGGTTTCCCTTTGGCGTGTCGTATTTTCTCGCCGACGGCTCCGACGTGCTCTTGATGCGATCCGGAATGCAGCGTTTCCACTCCGACGGGCAGGGGGGCTGGATTCACGAGCGGTTTCACGACACGAGCGCCTACACGCTGACCGGCGATTGGAACAACGGGTTCACGCTCACCAGCAAGGACGGGACCGTTGACCTGTTCAACACCAGCGGTCAGATCACCAGCTCGACAGACTCGGCGGGCAACGTCACCAGCTACACCTACGACTCAAGCAAGCTATCGAGCATTGCCGAGCCCGGGGGCCGGACGACCGCGTTCAGCTACGACGCGCAGACCGGCTACCTCAGCAGCCTGACCACCCCCGATGGAATCACGTCGACCTACACGCTCGACGCCAACGGCCGCATCACCACGATCACCAAGCCGGACCCGGACGGGGCCGGCCCCTTGTCGGCCCCGGTGACGACGCTTGCCTACGACGCGGCGACCGGCCTGCTCGCCTCGGTCACCCTGCCCGACAGCAGCGTGGAACGCTACGAGTACGACCACGCCTTGCGTCTCAAGAAGGCCACCCACGCCGATGGCGGTGAAGACACGTATGTGTCCGTGTTCGCCGCCGCACTGGTCGATACGTCGGCCGGCGCCGGCAGCGCGCAGAACCCGGCCGGTTTGATCGCCGCCGCCGATATCGACGCGACCTCGACCGTAGGCGGAGTCACCACGCGGGCCGACGTTGACACCTGGGGCTTCGCGACCACGGCCGTCAACGGCGAGGGGCAGGCCACCCGCTACGTCCGCAACGCCAAGGGCCAGGTGCTCAAGAGGATCGATCCCGATCCCGACGGCGCCGGCCCGCTCACTTCGCCGGTCACCACGTACGCCTACGACGAAAGAAACAACCTGATACGCACGACGCTCCCGGATGGCTCCACCCGCAAGTGGGTCTACGACCCCGATTGGAACGTCCCCATCAAGTACACCGACGAGTGGGGAAATGTGACGCGATACACCCTTGATGCCGGCAGCGGCAAGGTCCTCAGCGAGCGCGTGATCGTCGGGGACGACGACGAGCTGAGCACCGAGACCGACGACCTCGTGACCCGCTACACCTACACCGATTCTTACGACAACACGCTCGCGGGGCTCGTCGAAACGATCACCGATCCGAGCGGCACGGTGACCGAGTACGCATACAACGCGCGGGGCCAGAAGACGAAAATCACCTACGCCAAGGGGACCGCGCTGGAGGCGACCGTCGACTATGCGTATGCGACCGCCTCCGGCGTGCTGCTGTCCGAGACCGATCCCTTGGGCCGGCGGACCGAGCATGTCTACGACGCGCTCAACCGCAGGGTCCGCACGATCCTGCCCGCCGCCGATGCGGCGGGGACGACGATCGACGACAGCGACGCGGGCGGTTTCTCCACCACCGGCGATTGGGTGAGCGGAGGCTCCGGCGCCTATCTCTACTGCTCGGGCTGCGACGGCTCCGCGACGGCCGCCTGGGACTTCACCGGCCTCGATCCCGATAAGCAATACGAAGTCTTCGTCCGCTGGGTGATGGATGAAGCCAACAAGACCGACGCACCCTACACCGTCTACGACGGCACGACCGCGTCCGGCGTCGCGCTGGCGACAATCGACCTCGACCAGACCGTCGCGCCGGCCGGCGACAAGCTCGTGGGGGCCGATTGGCAGCGGCTGGGAACCTACGTGATCTCCGGCGGCACGCTCGGCGTCCTCCTCTCCAACGAGGGGGCCGGCCAGGTTGTCGCCGACTCGGTCCGCATCCTCGAACACGCTTCCACGCAGTCGGTCTACGGCGCCGGCGGCCGGATGATCAAGTCCGTCGACGAGGCCGGGCGCGAGACCCACTTCGGCTACGACGCCCGGGGCCGCCAGACCCACGTCTACCGCGCCGCGGGCGACGCGACGGCCAAGGCGATCGACGACGGCGACGCCGGCTTCGCCACCACCGGCACGTGGACCACGGACAACACCCGCGGCCAAGGCGGCGACCTCCGCTACGCCCCCGCGGGCAGCGGCAGCGCGAAGGCTGCCTGGACCTTCAGCGGCCTCGATCCCCGCAAACGCTATCGCGTGCTCGCCACCTGGGCGGCCGACGCCGCGAACAATGCCAGCGATGCCCCGTACCACGTCTACGACGGCGACGCCGCGAGCGGCACGCTTTTGAAAACCGTTGACGTGAACCAGCAACTGCGCCCCAGAATCGTCGGCCTTTTCGACGCGAGCTGGGAGAGCCTGGGCGACTTCACCCCCGCCTGCGGCACGCTCACCGTTCAACTGACCGACCAGGCCGACGGCCGCGTGATCGCCGACTGCGTCCGCGTGGTCGAAGCCTCGGCGCTCACCGAGACGGTCTACGATGCGGCGGGAAACGCGGTCCTGTCGATCGATGAGCTCGGCAACCGGCATGAGCGCGAGTACGACGCCGACGGCCGCCTGCGGATGTCCCACGATCCCTATCCCGACCTCGACGGCGCGGCGATCATCGACGACGGCGCGGCCGGATTCACCTCGACGGGCACGTGGACCACGGTCACCTCCGCGGGCCACGACGGCGACTACCGCCACGCCACCGGCCAGAGCAACACGGCCGAGTGGGCGCTGACCGGCCTGGCCGTCGGCACGCGCTACGAAGTGCTCGTCTCCTACGTGGCCGACGCGGCCAACAGCGATGCCGCGCCGTTTGCCGTCTACGACGGCACGTCCGCCGGCACGCTTCTGGGCACAGTCAACGTCGATCAGACGACCGCGCCGCACGGCAATGCGGTCCTGGGTCAAGAGTGGCACAGCCTGGGCGATTTCACCCTCTCGACCAACACCACGCTGACGGTCAAGCTCACCGGCGCGGCCGCGCGGGTCGTTGCCGACGCCGTCCAAGTGCTCCAGGCCCGGGCGACCACCGAAACTGACTACGACCAGGCCGGACGGATCGATAAAACGACCGATCCGCTCGGCAACGAGACCTTGTACGCTTACGACTCCAGCGGGAGGACCGTCCGGACCACGCTGCCCGATCCGGACGGGGCCGGCTCGCAGACCTCGCCCGTCATGAAGACCTACTATGACCTCGGCGGCCGGACGCGCGGCCGGGAGGACGCCCTCGGCCACCTCACCTCGCAAGATTACGACCAGGCGGGCCGCGTCAGCAAAACGCTCTTCTACCCCGGCAGCGGGACGACGATCGACGATTCGTCGGGCTCCGGCTTCGCCGCCTCGGGCGCGTGGACCACCGATTCGACCGGCGGCAGCGGCTATTCTGACACCCGGAAGCGGATTCTCACCGGAACCGGTACGAATACGGCCACCTGGAGTTTTTCCAACCTCACCGCGGGCAAGGAGTATGAACTCCTCGTGACCTGGACGCCCTATGCCGCCTACAATGCTGGAGGCAAGATCACGGCCGTCTCCGCCGCCGATGCCGCGTACACCGTCTACAAGGACAGCGCCGGCGGCGGCAATGAACTGGATACGCTCGTTGTGAACCAGAACTCAAGCCCGATCGGCGACAACGTGTTTGGAGCCGGCTGGCAGTCGCTCGGCCGCTTTACGCTCGCCGAGGGCGCCAGCGCGCTGGTGGTGCAGCTCACCGACGAGGCGACCGCCGCGCCGACCGGCGAGCCGGACCGCTACCTGGTGGCCGACGCCGTCCGGCTGCTCGAGCCGGAGACGATGACCGTCTACACGTACAATTCGCTGGGGCAACTGGAATCGACCGCCGACGCCCTCGGCAACCGGACCACGTACGTCTATGACGCCCTCGGCCGCGTGGTCGAGGCAATTCAGCCCGACCCGGACGGGACGGGCGCGCTCGCAGCGCCCCGCTCCTGGACCTGGTACAACGCCGCCGGGCAGGTCGTCGCCACGATCTCGCCCGACCTGCGCGTGGATGCGATCGGGTACGACGGCCGGGGCCGCAGCGTGGCCGCTTACAGCGGCGCTTTGGCCGACTACGACCAGGACCAGCCGGGCGCGACGGCGACCGGCCAGGCGGACCGCTACGCCGAGACCGGCACGTGGACGAGCCGGTCCGGGGCCGGCCTCTTCGGCGCGCAGCGGAGCGCCGCGACCGTGACCGGCACGGCCACCGCCGCGGCCACCTGGACGTTTCAGGGGCTGGCCGTGGGGGATGAGTACGAAGTCTACGTGACCTGGGCGGCCGCCGCCGGGAATGCCGCCGACGCGACGTTCAAGATCTACGAAGGCGATTTGCAGGCCACGCCCACAAGCCACCAGGTCGACCAGACGGCCTCGCCCGACGACGACTTGGCGATCCCTTTTAGTGACCAGGCGTTTGAGAAGCTAGGCTCGGGCGTCACCGTGAGCGAATCGACGCTGATTGTGCAACTGACGAATCTCAGCGGCACGGCCGACAAGACCGTGGTCGCCGACGCGGTGTATCTCGTGCGCAAGGCCCCCATGAGCCAGTCGGTCTACAACAGCCAGGGGCTGCTGACTGCGACCAAGGACGCCCTGGGCAACCAGACCACCTACGCCTACGACACCCTCGGGCGGATGGTAAGAGTCACCCAGCCCGACCCGGACGCGGCGGGCTCGCTCGCCGCGCCGATCGCCTCTTCGCACTATAACGGCGCGGGGCAGCTTAGCGCGGCGATCGGGCCGGACCTCTCCGTCTCCACGTTCCAGTACGACACGCTGGGGCGTCAGACGGCCGCCCACCGCGGGGGCCTCGTCCACAACCGCGCCGATGCCTACGCCGAGACGGGCACTTGGTCCGACGGAAGCAATGAGGGCCTGTTTGACGCCGAGCGCGTGGCCACCACCGTGACCGGCTCGGCCACGGCCGCGGCCACCTGGACGTTCGGCGGCCTGACCGTGGGCGACGATTACGGCGTCTTCCTCACCTGGACGGCCGATGCCGGCAACGCGGAAGATGCGAGCATCAAGATCTACGCCGGCTCGACCGGCACGACGCCGATCTGGACCGAAACGGTCGATATGACCCAAGCGCCGGGCGCGGCGCGGAACTCGGTCCTCCAGCCGATCGACTTCGCGGCGAAAGATTTTCAGCGGCTCGACGGCGTCTTCACCGCCGCCTCCGACACAATCATCATCGAGTTGTCGAACCTCTCCAGCACCTCGGGCAAAAAGATCGTCGCCGACACGGTCTACGTCGTCCGCGAGGACGCTGTCAGCCAGACCGTCTACGACCACGCCGGCCGGATTTGGAGGACGCTCGACCCGGAAGGCTATGCAACGACGCGGACCTACGACAATCTCGGCCGATTGGTCAAGCTCAGCCAGCCCGACCCGGACAATGGGGGCAACAACCCGGCCCTGGTCGTCGATTACGCCTACGACGCCGCCGGCGAGACGACGCACGTTACAGAGACCAACGCCGCCTCCTCGTTTGCACGGGTGACGAAGACCGACTACGACGCCCACGGCCGCGCGAGCCGCTCGGTGCGGATCATCGGCCAGGACGACGACTCCTCGGCCGAAACCGACGATATCGTGACCGCCTATGGCTACGACGCCCTGGGAAGA
>JAMOAF010001099.1 GCA_023621895.1 Planctomycetota bacterium | reverse complement strand
GGAGTGACCAACGGCTGCAAAAGCTCCTGGCGCCTTTTACAGCGCGTTCTTCAATTGCCGCAGGTACTGCGTCACGGCGGATGTGAAGTCGGCCTCGGCTCCGTCCGTGAACGGCGACACGTTTGGCTCGTATCCACCTTCTGCAAACGCCGCCTTCGTGGGCAAATACAGCAGCGAGCCGTTCGTCAGTCCGAAGTAAAACGTATTCGCAAACGGAGAAGCCTCCCGAATATTCAGGGAGATCTCGCTGAAAAGCTCCAGCGGCGCGGCCCAGATTACCGTATCGCTGTTGATCGTCAGGCTATAGACGGGCACCCGCACCTGGTGTGTCCCATCGGCGGAAGTGGACGAATACTCCGCCAGCGCGTCGACCCAGCCAAGCCCGGCCTTGCGCGGCGTTTCGACGACGGTCTTTCCGAGTCTCAAGGTGACATCAGCCGCCGTCTCTTTCAAGGCTGCGTTTGCGGCCAGAATTCGCTCGCCCAGCAGCGCGTCGTATTCCGCCAATCGCGGATCCTCGATGTTCGACCCGACGCTGTGCAATGGCGCCACATTCCCCTCGGCGCCGTTGATCAGCAGCGCTGGCACGCCGGTCGCCCGTTCCACGAACTGCGACGCAAACCCCGGCACATCGCCGCTGATCAACCTGTTGCCACCTCCGAGAGACGTGCCATGGATCGTGTAGTTGGCGATCAACCCGATCAACGTCCCGTCAGGCCGCGCGAGCCGGAACACGCCAAGCTGCCGGTCGGCGGGCCCATCCGGGTTGACTCCCAGAACAATCCGCCCGTCCGCGCGCCGCTGGCGGCGGTTCACGTTGGCGGCGGCCGTGCTGGAAACGATCCCCAGCCGCGCCGGCTCGAGCCGCGATCGGGCTTCCTTGATGCCGCTTGCCAGCTTGTCGGCTACCGATGCCCAGTAGGCCGTGTCGTGCTTGATTGAAAAGCGATCCCCCAAGGTGCTGACAAACAACCGGCCCATGTCCTGCGGTCCAACGTGGGGCGCCGAATGTGTGTGTGTCGTCGACCACCAGATGTTCCCGGAAGGAATCCCAGCCTCTCGCTCGAGCTTCTCGCAGAAGTCGTCGTAAAAAGACGGCGAGATCGTGCAGATGTCCGTCGACACGAGGTAGAAAGTCGTTGTGCCATCGTCCAGGGCGGCAATCCGGTGGTAGATTCGGTCATGCACTCCCGTCGATTGGCGCGGACCGTAGCCCTGAAGCCACTGAGGCGTCTCGGGTGTGATATCGACCTTCACGCAAGCGGCGCGGAACTGCCCGGCTTTAGGCGAAGCGGCCTTTGCCGTCACGGCGTCGAACGGCCCCGCGGCCACCACGATCAGCGAGGCGGCGAGCAGGATGTTTGACAGATCGAACGGTTTTCTCCAGCGCATGATCTGCTCCCGAGGTTATTGAAACACCTTGTCAATCATCTTCAGCGTCTCTTCGACGAGAATCTGGCCCCCTTCGGGACCGACGATATTGCTTTGGATGACGGCGCCGTATCCGCCGCCCTTCTTCGCGCGCTCGGACGGCAGGTAAGTACCCGAATACCCCGACTTGATGTTCTTGCCCTTCTCGCCTTCAATGCCCGCCAGTGTCAGTCCGGCGGCGCCGTTGGTCAACTGGAGGACGAAGGTCTGAACGGCCTTCGAACGCGCCTTGATCTGGATGCCGAAATCCGTATACAGCTCGAACTGGTTCGTGCAGAGCACCGCGTCGCCGATGCGCAAAACGTTGACCGGGGTGTCATGAACCGGATTGGGGTTGTTCGCCAGGTCCTCATAGCGGCCGATGATTCGCCGATTCCAGCCGAGCCGCCCGTCGCCCTGGCTGTTTTCCAGCCGCTTGACTTCCGCCTTGCTGAGCTCGTATTCCGCCTTGGTCGGAATCCGCTGCGGAAGGGTGAGGATTCTCGCCTCATGGCAGACGGCGGGATGCTCGTGCTTGTCGTTCTTGACAACTTCGTACGTGTCCTCGACGGCGGAGGACAAACGGCGGCCGATTTCCTGCAAGCGATTGAAGTTCCGGAGCTTGTCCATCCGCAGCGTGGCGCCCTCCATGTATCGCAGGTGCGGGGAAATGTCGCCCGCGGCGCCGCAGCAGCCGAGGATCACCAGTCCTCCGCCGTGCTTGCCGCGGAGATTGTCGCGGGTCGGCCCCCAGAAATCGCTGGAGACTTCCCGTAAATGCTCGACTTCCTGCGAGGGGCACGAGACGTTGACAAGCATCGCGATGAGCTGATCCTGCATATCCCAGAAGAACATGCTGTTGATATCGTGGTCTTCAATCCCTTCGACGGCGCGGAAATTGGGCGTGTTCGTCTTGCCGTACATGACCGCGGCGCCGTCCGCGTAGACCGCGCGGCGATTGTACCCGATGACCGCGTGACCGAGGCCGTAGGAGAATTTCGCCTTCTGGCGGCCATCCCACGCTTCCTTGACTCCCTGCGTGATCTTGTCCGTGACCATCCGGACGAGCTCGGCATGTCCGATCACGTCTTCGGTCTCTTCCGCGGCACTGTGCGAAAGGGTCAGGCTGGCATGGGTGTGCGTCGCGCTGACGATCAGCTTGCTGATGTCGAAACCCGGGATCGCCCTCTGGATCTTGTCCTTCAAGGCGACTAGAAACACGGGGCGGATGCTGACGATGTCGGCGCTCACCAGGATCGCTGAATCCAGGACCTTATCCCCCTCGCGGCTCTCCAAAACAATGATGTTTGCCTCGATGGGCGAATGGACCGTCTTCGCCACCCGGGCATAGAACTGACCGGCAAGCAATACAGGGCCATCCGGAGTTATATCGACCGTCTTTGCGCCGACATACAAGTCAGCCGCCGGCAGCGTGCCACAGCAGACGAGGATTAGAACGAAAACAGAAAGGATAAATCGTTTCATTGGATGCCAGGGGGTTGGAGAATCAGAGACTGATCACAGGCGCCATAGCTCGTCTGGCGGCCGCCGGGATCCCGCGGCGGGATGCCTGACAGGGCTGAGTATTGATGTCCGGCGGCCCGATGTCAAGCGCTCGCAATCCGCCGCGAGCCGCCCGTGGCGGCCTGTCCGAACGGGCGGACCGGCGAGAATCCGACACGTGCCACGCTGCGGCTTTGCCGGGCGGCATCGCTTGGCCGGCTCGCCCGTGGCCCCGCCTCAAGGTGCGGAAGTCCGGCTGCGTCTTCGACGGCTCGATCCAGCTTGTTTCTACCGGCGGAAGCTTGCCTGGCCCGGCCAATGCGTCATAATATGGCGCGAGGAGCGAGGCAGCCAGATGGCGATTACTTGCCGCCGGTGCGGGGCGGAATACGACGCGACCTTGTTTCAGTTTGACCACCGGATTCAATGCGATTGCGGCGCCTGGGTCGAGTTGGCCACCGGCCACGTCCGTGACGAAAGCAGTGCGTCGCAAAACGCCACGCCGCCGGCCGAGCGGGATCGCGGCGGGGCCGGCGGCGACCGCGGTGCGTGAGATTTCTTACTCAACCCATTCCATCGAAGGAGACGTGTTCATGGCATCCTCACCTGGTTCGCAACGGCACTTGTTATCTCGCCGTAGTTTTGTCCGTCAGGCTGGGCTCCTCGCGGGCGCTGCGGCGCTGGGCGCCGAGGGGGCCACCGCGCAGGGCGCCGAGGGCGCCGCCGCGGCGTCCGTGGAACCGCCGCTGCCGATCCTGCCGCCGGCCTCGCCCGGCGGGCTGCCGCGACGAATCCTGGGCCGCACGAACGTGCCGCTCTCGATGTTCACCTTGGGCACCGCGCCCTGCGGCTGCCTTCCGCCGCCGGAAATCGCCAGACTGATCAATACCGCCTTGGATGAAGGCGTCACGGCGATCGACACGTCGCAGAACTACAACAACGCGCAAGAAGGAGTCGGCTTGGCGCTGGGTCAGCGCCGCAAGGACGTGTTCCTGTCCACCAAGGTGTTCGCCAACAACATCGCCGACGCGGAAAAGTCGCTGGCCAAGTCGATCAAGCTGTTGAAGACCGACTACTTCGATGTGCTGTATTATCATGGCCTGGGAAACCTCGACATCAGCCGCGCCTGGGAAGCCGATGGTGTTTTCACTTGGCTACTGAAGCAGAAAAAGGCCGGCAAGTGCCGGTTCGTGGGCGTTTCGGGCCACAACCTGGCCGCCCGCTTTCCCAAGTTCCTGTCCTCGGGTGAAGTCGACGTGGTGCTGGCCATCGTGAATTTCGTCGACCGCCACACCTACCGCTTCGAAGAGGAGGTCCTGCCGTTGGCGCGAAAACACAACGTGGGAATCGTCGCCATGAAGGTCTTCGGCGGCGCCGCCGGCATGGACTACAGGAACCCCCAGCGGGCGCAGCTCGACAGCCAGCACGTCCCCCTTGCGCTGCGGTATGCCTTGAGCACGCCGGGAGTCGTCTCGGCGGATCTGGGCGTCTTCACGGTGGAGCAACTCCGCCACAACTTGCAGATGATCAAGGACTTCCAGCCGCTATCGCCGGAGGAGACCGCCCGGGCGGTCGAGCTCGGCCGGGGCTTGGCCGCCAACTGGGGCGAGCACTTCGGACCGGCCCGGGAGAAGGCCCCGGCGTGACTGCCGCGCGCTTTTTGCGCTGACTGAAGTCGAGGAGCGGCGCGGCGGGTTCCGCTTCCCTGGCGTTTCCCCGCCGGCCTTTCGGCAGAGTGGTCGGCACACACCAGCGAAAGGCAATCGGTTCAACCATGACAAGAAAACTTGGTTGCATCCTGTATTTTTCGGCGATCGCATGCTGGGCTCTATCGGGCTCCTCGATCGCCGCCGAGAAAAATGCCGCGGTCGAGAAAGCGAGGTCCGCCGATTCGCCGGCCGCGCCCTTGACCTTGGACGAGCGGCCGGCCGGGGAGGACGAGTGGGGATACCGTCCGGCGAACGGGTCCACCTTGGCGACGACTCCGCCGGGTTTCTGCTGGCGGCCGCAGAAGGAAATCGTGGCCTGGGAGTTGGAGTGCGGCCGCGGCGGTGATTTTCAGGCCAGCGAGTATCGGGTCGAGGGGCTCGCCTTCAACGTCCACTGCCCGGCTAGGGCCTTTGCGCCGGGCACGTACGTCTGGCGTTACCGCGGCGTCGACCGGCAAGGGAAGCGGACGGGCTGGAGTCAGGTCCGCCGGTTCACGATTCCCGCGGACGCCGTGGCCATGCCGATGCCTCCGCGCGGCGAGTTGTTGGCCCGGATTCCCAAGTCGCACCCGCGGCTCTTCATCCGTCCGGAAGACCTGCCGCGCCTGCGCAAGTTGGCCCAGGAATCGATGCGCGAGCAGTACCTGCGTCTCGATGCGGATTGCCAGAAGCTGCTGGCCTCGCCTCCGCCGACGGCCGAGCCGGCCAAGTATCCCGAGGGCATTTCCTACGGCGGCGCGGACTGGCGCAAAATCTGGTGGGGCAACCGGGAGTACACGATCCGCGCGCTCGACGGGGCCGCCACCCTCGGTTTCACGCGCCTGTTGGGGGGAAAGGAGGAATATGGCGAGCTGGCCAAACGGATTCTCCTCCAGTGCGCCCGCTGGGACCCCACCGGCGCCACGGGCTATCGCTACAACGACGAGGCCGGCATGCCCTTCAACAGCCGCTTCGCCCGTGCATACACGTTTGTCTACGACCTCCTGAATGAAGCGGAGCGCGCCGAGTGCCGCCGGGTGATGAAGATTCGCGGCGAGGAGATGTTCACGCACCTCTGCCCGCGCCACTTCTGGCAACCGTACGGCAGCCATAGCAACCGGGCCTGGCACTTTCTGGGCGAAGTGGGCGTCGCTTTTCTGGATGAAATCGAGGGCGCCGACGAATGGGTGTGGTTCGCCATGAACGTCTTCTACAACACCTACCCGGTCTGGAGCGACGACGACGGCGGCTGGCACGAAGGCACCAGCTACTGGTCCAGCTACATCGGCCGCTTCACCTGGTGGGCCGACATCATGCGTGCGGAGATGGGGATCAACGCCTTCGAGAAGCCCTACTTCTCCAAGGCCGGCTACCTGGCCATGTACCTGCTTCCGCCGGGCAAGCTGGGCGGCGGCTTCGGCGACGGCGCCTACCGGATGAAGGCCGCGTCGGTCGTGCCCCTGGTCAGCGAGCTGGCCGTCCAGGCCCGCAACGCCCATTGGCAGTGGTACGTCGAGCAGATGGGAGGCCCGCGGGAATCGCCCGGCTACGTGGGCTTCGTACGCGGCACATTGCCCAAAATCCAGGCCGCGGCGCCCGACGATCTGCCCCCCTCGCGGCTGTTCCGCGGCACGGGGCTGGCCGTGCTCAACACGACCCTCCGGCACGCCGACCAGGACGTGCAGGTGGTGTTCAAGTCGAGCCCCATGGGCACGCGGTCGCACGGCAACGAGTCGCACAACTCGTTCCTCCTCTGGGCCTACGGCGAGCAACTGCTGCTGCGCACCGGCCACTACTACAGCTATGGCGACCCGCACCACCGGGGCTGGGTCTGGAGCACGCGCTCGCTGAACAACATCACGGTCGGCGGTCACGACCAGGCGCCGCCCCGCTCGAGCCAGACCAAGGGCCGGATCGTCGACTTCCAGACGACCGAGTCGCTCGACGCCGTCGTCGGAGAGGCCGGCGAGGCGTATCGCGTGATCGAACCCGGCGGCCAGGGCCGCCCGCTGCTGGATCGCTACACGCGCACGATCCTGTTCGTCAAACCGGAACTGGTGATCGTCTTCGACCGCCTGGCGTCGCGCGAGGCGTCGACCTACGAATACTGGCTGCACGCGGCGAACAAGTTCCAGGTGGAGGGACAGCGGAACATCGAGGCCCGCGCGGGAGACGTGGCCTGCGCGATCGACCTGCTCGCGCCCGGGGGCCTGAAGTTCACCCAAACCGACCAGTACGACCCCAATCCGGAACCGCAGATTACGGCTCGCGAGTGGCATCTGACCGCCGCCACGCTCGAACCGCTCAAACGCGTCGAATTCGTCGCCCTCTTTCGCCCGCATCGCAGCCGCCAGGCGGTCCCGCGAGAGGCCCACCTCGAGCCGGTCCGCGGAGGATACGTGTTGACCGCCGACATTTCCGACGGGCGCGTCCAGGCCCTTTTGCCCAGCGATGATTCCGCCACGCTGGCCGCCGGGGACCTGACAACCCAGGGCCAGGTGCTCATTCAACGCCACCGCGCTGATGGGACGGTCGCCGGCACGCTCCGCGTCAACCAGCAGGATGCTTCCGCCGGCGGCGCAGGCCCCGCCGGTGGCAGGTGACGGGCTTGCTGACGGTTTGCTGGGGTTTGAAACGCTCTACGATTTCCACACCAGTAGACACGAGAATGAAACGCCGGGATTTCCTTCATTCTTCCCGGAGGAGGATCCTTACGAACAGGTTCGGGACCGTGTTTGAGACAACTCTTCACGTAGGGTTCTGCGCCGGGGGGCCGCCGGCAAGGGAGGCTAAATCGACCTGCGTGATTCGTGGAAAAAGCGGCTGTTATTCAGATAGCCGCGTGGGCTTGCCCCGCGTTTCGTTACGTACGGGTTGTGCCGCAGCGCAGGCGCGCCGCGGGGCAAGCCGAAAGCGGCTATCACGCTCTCATGAGTTCCTCCCGGAATCACGCAAGCTCATTTAGCGGTGCGCGGGATACTGGCGTTATCGGCCCCATCCGGTTTAGCGGGGCATGACGGCGGCCAGGTCGCGGCGAGGCCGCTGCCAGGCCTTCTCCACGCCCGCTTTGACAAGACGGAGGACAGCCTGGTAATCCGGGTCGTCGCGACTCGCGTAGACCTTGCCGCACGCGCCGCCGAGCGGGGCGGCGAGGAATCGGCTGTTTTCCGGCGCCCATAGGTCAATCCAGTCGGCTCGCGTCACCGGGTCGGCCGCATGGCACGCGCCGCATCGCTTCGCATGGACCTGGCGGACCTGGCCGAGAAGCTCTTCGTCGCTGGGCAGGCTATAGGCGGGCCGGTCCGCGCGCTTGTTCACGAAGCGGTCGTGGTAGGGAGCGTTGGCATCAATCCAAGTCACCAGCCGCTGCCAATCGTCCGGGCTGAGACGGACCCGGTCAGCGCAGGGGCCGTCGCGCAAGGCCTCAACGAGCCGGCTCTTGTGGGAGCCCCAGGCGAGCGGTTGCGTGATCCCGGCGTCGCCGTTGACGTCGGACCAGGCAACAAGTTGATGGGCGATGATCGTATCGAAGGCGCGGTTGAATCCATAGTCGGCGATCGGCCGGCTGAAGCCGGGGCCCGCCGGCGGACCGGCCGTCAGCCCGCCGGAGAAATCCAAGCCGCCGGCCGGCCTCAGGCCACCGTGGCAACCGGCGCAATGCCTGTCGAAGACCGGCTGGATGTCGCGGAGGAAACTCAGCGGCCGCTGGCCCCAGGGGGGCGGCTCGGGCGCGACCGGGTCGCGCAGCAGCGCCATGGGAAACGGCTCGCCGGCCGGCGCTTCCGCCCGAGTTTCGTGGCACCCCACGCACCCGCGGTGCTCGCCCGGATGAAAGCTGATGAAGGACCGCATCCGCCGCAGCTCCATCCCGTTGGCGTCCAAAAGCTGGAAATAGACCGCCGTGTCGGTAGGGACCTTGAAGTGGGCGCTGCCGTCCGCCTCCAGCGGCACGGTGCCGAGAATCCGAACCGGCGTCCAATTGTTCGGATGGGCCTTTTCCGTGTAGCGGTGGCCGCCGTGCGTGTTGTCGTAGGGCCACTGGAGGCGGTTGGCGATCCGCAGGTAGCACGCCTGGCCCGGCTTGATCCCCTCGACGCCCCGCGTGGCGTCGGCCAGCGAGCAGACGGCGTAGTCGAGACTCGGGTCGGTGGCATGGGGCAAGATCGGCGGAAGGGGACGCGCTCGCAAAGGCACCGGCTGAAAGCACGAGATGTCGCCCGACCGGTAGATCAACTCCTTGGCGCCGAAGACGTCGATCAGGTAGAGGGCGTAACCGGTCGGGTCGGTCTGCTTGCCGTAGCAGTACGAGACGAGGAAGTGCCGCTCGGAAAGAGGCCAGGGGTGCATGTAGGTGCCGCCGTGGTCGAAGACGCCGCCCTCGGAGACGGGCACGCCCGACATGCCGCCCTCCGGGGGATACACCCCGGGGGTGACGATGCGAATCGCCGCCGGATCGTTCATCGCCACGCTCGGCGTCACGATGACGACCGGTCCGGCCGCCAGCGTGTGATGCCCGGTGGCCACCGCCGCCAGGCGGTGGGTCTCCGTGCCGGGGATCGAACGCACGTCTTCCAGCGCCCAGGGATCGTTCAGATGCTGCTTGAACAGCGCGTCGGCGCCGGTCCCGTCGGGCCGGATGAACCAGATGCTCTGGACGTGGGCCCAACCCCGTTCCTGGTATTCCCAGCGGGTGTAGCCGATCGTCCCGTCGGCAAGGGCGTGGGGCAGGTAGTCGCCGTCCTTCGAAACACTCAGCCGGCGGACATCCGATCCGTCGGGCCGGCAGGCGTAGAGATTGCAGGAGGTTTCGTCCTTGTCGTACTCGTTGCACTGGAGCGAAGCGCCACAACGCTCGGAAACGAAGACGACGTCGCCACTGGGCGCGTACGCCGGGTCAAGATCGCTCCACTGGCCAGCGGTGAGCTGCCGCAGGCCGCTCCCGTCGACGCCAATCTCGAACAGGTGGATCGGCTCCTCGTTGCGCCGCAGATCGAAATTCGTCCGCCGGTCGAGCCAGCCCTCGGGTGGGTCGCTGCCGCGGGCTTTCGCATATCCGAACACGATCCGCCGGCCATCCCACGAAAGGTCCATGCCATGCACGTGGCCCGGGCCAAGGGCGCCGTTGAGGATCGGCCGGACGCACGGAGGCCGATCCGCCGCCGGCATCGTCAGCACGCACAGATCGCCGCCGGGACGCGAGACCCACGGCATATGGTTCAGGCAAACATCCGGGTAGGTCTCTTGGGTGAATCGCTTGACAAACAGCAGTTGATCGAAATCGAGCAGCGGATTGCCGAGCGCGAGCCGCCGCATCACGCCGCGGACATGAAAGTACAACCGCCGCCGCTCGGGCTCGGCCGCCTGGTCCGATTGCCGCTGAAGCTGCCGCTCGGCTTCCGCCAGCTCAGCAAGAAAGGGCGCCACGTCGACGCCCGAAAGCTCCAGGTCGGCGGCCAAGGCCCGCGCCCTGCCGATCCACTCGCCGGTCGGATAGATCGTGGGGACCGGCTGGCGGCCGAGGGGGCGGGCGGCGGACCACTGGCTGATGCTGCTCTGATCGGCCGCGGCGCCAAGGGCGAGGTTCTTTTTCGGGTCCTCCGCGCCGTAAACCTCGACCTCGTCGAGATGAAACCAGATCGGCGTGGAACTGGGAATCTGGAGGCGGACGAATCGCGCCGAGACAGGCCGGTCGCAAAGGTCGATCACCAGCGGCGGCACGCCGCCGATGCCGCCGAAATGCTCCCGGTTTTCATGCCGAGTCGTCCACGTCTGGCCGTCGAGCGAGGTGGCCAGCAGCAGGTGGTCGGCGTTGTGCAGTCCCGGCGCGTAGTCGAGGCGGTTGTAGACGACCACGCGGGCAATCCTTTGCTCGGCGCCGAGGTCGACCTGCCACCAGGGATTCGGCTCGCGGTGGGTGTGAAAGGCATACCGGCCGTTCTTCACTCCGTCGACCGCGCCGGCGGCGTCGCTCTTGGTGGTCGGGACTGCCGGATCGCCAAACCGCGCCTTCCGCCAGGCGTCGGCCTGCTCGAGCCAATCGGCTTCCACCTGGTCGCAATAGGAGTCGGCGCCGCCGGCGGCCGGTTGGCAAACGAAGAGGGCCACGAGGAGAAGCACGCCTCGCACGGCGGCGGTTGAGCGGGCAAACGGGAATTGCGTCGCGAACCATCTCATTGTCAGGCTACCTCTTCAGAGAATGCGATGTTTTTCAGAGGCCGCTTGTGCAGACAGCCCCTCTTCGATCTGGCGGCGGACTACTTTTTCGGCGCGCGCCTTCTCCAGGGCGCCAGCTATCACCGACTGAATCAAGTCCGCCGGCACGACCAGCACGCCGGCGAGATCCTCGAAAACAAGCTCGCCGGCCTGGGGCGGCGGCCGCGCGACGGCTTCGGGCGATGTTACTTGTCGAGCTTCAGCAGCCGCAAGTTGCGCCAGCGGACCTCGTAAGGCTGGGGGTTGTTGCCGATCCCGTGGACCTGAAGGCCGATGATGCCGCGGGCGGTCATCCCGTCTTCAAACTCGGCGCAGGGGACGCCGTTGATCCACGTGCGGATCGAATCGCCCCTGCAAACCACCAGGTAGCGATTCCATTGGTTGTCTTTGAAGGCCGTCCGGGCGTCGGGCCGATCGGCGAAATCGTCGAGGAATCGGCCGCGCCGCGCCTCGTCGTAGACGTTTCCAGAGCTCTGCTGGGCCTCGTTGGAAATCTCCACCTGGTAGCCGTAGACGCGATCTTTCGGCAATTTCCGCTCGACCTTTTTGCCCTTGTCGTCGATCGTGACGGTTTCGTTCTCGCCGGCGATCAGGCTGCGGAACTGCACGCCCGAATTCAAGGCGGGATCGACTTTCACGTCGAACTCGAGAATGAAGTCGCCGTAGCTCTCGGCGGTGCAGAGAAACGTGTTCGGGCTGCCGCTCGCCGCCTGGCCGACGATCGCGCCGTCTTCGACCCGGTACTTGGCAAACCCGCTGTGAACCGACCAGCCGTCGAGCGTCTGCCCGTCGAAAAGGCTGATCCACTCGCCGCCCAAAAGCGGCCCGCACGCCAGGCAGAGAAACACCACGGCACAGAAAACTGCACGTCGCATGTCGGTTGCTCCCTTTCGATCCAGAATGGTTGTGGGGGGAAACGCCGGGGGCCACGGACGCCTCTGAAAAGCGTAGCGTCCGGCGGCGCAAGTTGCCATCCCCGGACGGCAGGAATACGATGACGCAATGAATCCCCGCTCGATTGGCTAGCCGATTTCAGACGACCTGAGGGTGCGGACTGCCGGGGTTCAGCCGCGGAAGACTGCGTGGTACACGGAGGTGTCCCATGCAGAACAAGTACATCGTGCGTTTGTCGAGGTCGCGATCCTCAGGAGGACGGGCGCCTCCTCGGCGGTGGGCAGCGTGCCGATGGCGTCGAGATAGACCCGGCGCACGACCCCCCCTCGGAGCATACCTTGGCTGGCGAAATACCCAGTTGCTGCCGCCTGCCGAGAACCGATTCATCGATCCGGTCCGGGGATGCCGGATCCGCCTGGCTTTCTCACGGGAGCAGCGGCGCCATGGCAAGCACACCGAGTGTGAGAGCCAAGTGAGTGACAACGGCTCGATGCATGGTTGCGGTCTTTTTTCCTACTCCAGCGCCGGTCCGCGTAGCCAGGACCGCACGGCCGGGTATGCAGACTCCGGGAAGGAGTGTTTCCCCACATCCTCAACGATGATCGTGGCCTTGGCCCCGGCCGACTTGGCCGCATCGCATATCTCTTGGGCACGCGGCTGCGACTTGGCATTGCTGGAGACCATAAGGAATGGCTTACCCTTGAGCAAATCGTAATGTTGCAGCTTTCCGCCCCCCTCGACAAAGAGAAACGCGGAGAACCGCCGCGCCACTTCGCCGTCCGACCCGTCGATAAGTCCCGCAGCCGCATGGGCCCCGTTGGAGAATCCGCCGAGGACGCGATGCGCCGGGTCGATATTCGGCGCCACCTCTTCAAGTTTGTCCAGCATGGCTTTGAACAGCGGCCACATGTACTTGCCGTCGTCGGCTTGCATGATGAATCCCGCGCCGGAGAGGTCAGGCGCGGCCCCCTCCGAGCCGGGCGCTTTGAAAAGCGGCATGCCGACACAGATGAAATCCTTACCTTCACACAGCGAGCGAGCCACCCCGGGGTTCGTGCCGGCTCCGCCGTCGCCACCGCTGAGGAGGATCAGCAAGGGAAATTTCCGTTCGAGGTTGTAGTTGGTGGGCAGGCAGACCGTCATCTGCGCCTTGGCCTCTTTTTTCTGAGACAGACTGTAGAATGTCGGCGGCATGTCGGGGAACTGGATCGTCAACGTGCTACCCGCCTTGATTCCGGCGTCCGCCTCCTTGGCGGCGGGCTCCTCGGCCACGCTGCCGGCGAGGATCGCGATCTTCTTCGCGATTCGCGTGTCGCCCTCACGCAAGTAGTCAACGGCCACCCTGGCGCCCACTTTGACATCGTCAAGCTGTCCGGCCTGGTCGCCCCGCACGATCCTGGTGGATTGCGTGACGGTGAACGTCAGCTCCCGCGCAGCCATGACCACGATTTGCCTGGCCGGCGCATCCACTTTCTTGACAATACCCGTCTTGGTTTGTGCCGCGGGGTCTCCCGCAATGAGTATCTCCAGGCCGAGAGCCTGCACAACCACGGCAAGAGCCGCCAGAATCACGACTCGTTTCATTTTCCGCTCCTTGTAGTCGGTGTATTGTCTTTCAGTTGCGCTTTTCAAACGATTCTGCCGTTTCGGCGGCCCAGGCGGCCAACTCATAGGGGCTCAGCTTAGCGGTGTAACCTCGTTCCGTCAGCGCCAGGGCCGGCGATCCGCCGAGGGGTTGCATCCCGCCTTCCGCAAGGCCCGCCGGGAGAAGAACTTGCACCTCGGCAGCCGAGCGGTTCACCAGGTAAAGATAGCGTTTGCCGCCGGCCTGGAGGGTGCGGGCCGCCGCTTGGCTGTCCGGCATGGGGACGTCCGTCCACGTGCCCACGGGCAGCGAGCGGAACACCCGCGCGAAGCGAACTGCGTGGTCCCGTCCCGAGCGGACAGCCTGGCCAAGACCAAGGTGCATTGTCGTTCCAACTGGATGGCAGGAGAGAGTCTGCCGGTTCGTACGGGTCGTTCTCCCGCACGTGCCAGTCTATTTGACCAGGTCGTTCAACACAACGAAATGCCACCCGGAGCGGGCGGTCACCAACAGCGCCGCCCGCCGCGACGCCGCCCGCCGCGACGCCGCCCGCCGCGTGTTCACCGATCCAGAGGTGATTGCCGAGGCGAAGCGATTGGAAATGGAGCGGATCGGCTGGCAGTTCCGCATGGCGCTGGGGAAACCGGCGGCACAGGAACTGCTCGCCGGCCCGCGGGAATCGGCTTGGCGACCTGCGCCTGTCGCCGTGCGCCTACTTCGTGGTCAGGTCGATCCGGCCCAGATCGGTCGGTTTACCGGCTTCGACCGTGAAGCGGACCGGCGATTTTTTCGGGTCCGTGTAACGGTTGCTCAGTTTGTCAGGGCCGCCGTAGCCGCCCGAGAATGCCTCCTTCTGCCCCCACATGAACGTCAGGACGTAGTCGCCCGCCGGAACTCCATCCCCAGACTCGTACGTAGAAATGGAAAACCCGCCGTCCTGGCCGGTAAAGGCCGAAGACACCGTGGGCATTGCCGCATCCATGCCTTTCGTGTCGTGGCAAGTCACCGCCAGATAGTTCGTCGGCGCCCCGTCGACATACACCTGCCCGGTGACCGGATACGTCTCTTTGCGAGGCGGCCCATGCTCGCCGCACGCTAGACCGGAAAGGCAGACGCCGGCAAGAAGCACGAGTTGTGCCGTTGGAAGTCTCATGGAAATTCTCGTTGCTGTGTTCTGGGCTGTCACAACGCGGCCCGAAAAACGCACTCCGCTTGCCCGCGACTAGGGATCAAGCGACGCCTCGCCGCCGGCACGGGTGATTCTGGCGGCCAGCGAGTACTGATGAACACTCTCGGACAGAAACTGCACGGAACCATCGCACAGCAAGAACTGCGCGCCGCCGGGATGGAAGCTGTAGAAGCTGTCGCCGCGGATATTGTTGCAGTTGATCCCGCATGGCCCACCCGAGGGACCGCGCCGCCCATCGTACAGCGCTCCTTGCATCCAGACGTCGCTATTGAGAAAATCACCCCAACCGCCGCCGTTTTCTCCGATTTTCTGAGCTACCGTGTCGGGGGCAAGATCCGCGTCGGTTGCCGTGCGGCCGCCCTTGAGGTAAATCGCGTTTCCGCCCACGCGCTCACCGATCAGGATCGTGTTGGAAGTCCCATCGATGATGTCCGCAAGGCGGCTTGTGTCAATGTCCACCTGGCCCAGTGCCGGAGCGTTCAGGCAGGGCTGAAGCGTTCCGTTGCGGTCTCGTGCGGCGGCCCTGCCGGCATAAGCCAGACTCGCGAGGTCCTTACGCACTCCGCCCACGGCAAGATAATCCGACGCCGCCGCGGTCCAACTCAGCGGAGGCAAGCCCGAAGCCAGCGTGCCGCCGCCGGTGTAGTTCCGGTCCGAACCGGGAGCCGAGGGGCAGATGAATACATCCAATCTCGTGTTGATGACCGCGATATTCGACTGGATGATGGCGGCGGGAAACCCAAAGGCGGTTGCCTCAATGATTGTCGGCACGCGGGTGTCGTAGCGATCATAGAGGGCACTCTGCTCGATGAACGGTAGAATCTTGACTCCCCAGCCTTGGACGTTGAAATCACCCGTCAGCAGCCAATCGGGCGGGAATGTCTTGAACGTCGATTCATAGTTGAGCAGCCCCAGACCGATCTGCTTGAGATTGTTGCTGCACTGCGCCCGCCGCGCCGCCTCGCGGGCCGCCTGAACCGCCGGCAGCAGCAAAGCGATCAAGATGCCGATGATGGCAATCACCACCAGCAACTCTACCAAAGTAAATCCACGCCGACTCTCACACCATCTGCGCCACCACATCGCATGTCCTCCTCTAGAGAGAAACGTGATGCATGATGGCTTTCGCGGAGGGGGCTGCGCCCCCAGAGATCACCGGAAAGCCTCGACTGATACTGACAGGAAAGTTGAGTTCCCACAGATCCGAATCTAAGTAGAAAGAAATGGTGCACTGATAATGTGATCTGTCGCAGCTTTGACTCTAACTAGGAATAATTAACGAGTCAAGCGAACGCGGCAGGAGAAAGGGCAAATAAATGGACCGCTTTTGCGGATAGAGCCTCCGTCGAAAGATGCGGGCTTCGAGTGCGCTGCCCAGCCCCTCGACCACCCCTTCGCCAGCCAGGATTCGTCGAACGCGCGTGTGATTCCAAGGCTTGCCGCCGGGGCACGTAGGTCCTTTTTGAGGTTGGTTCATCGCCCCCCCCACATGGGCCAGAAGGGCGGCGCGACTTAAGAGGGCGCGGTTTTGTCAGCTCCGGCCTGTTTCGATCGCTTCTTTGCCACGGTGTCTACCTGTTGCACGGACAGCAAGGCCAACCACGCGTCCGGTCCTTGCCCAAGCCGGCGTTACAACGGCGTCCAATCGGCGCGTTCGGCGCGAAACCGGCTGATTGGCAGCCGCACCGCGTGGAGGTAAACTTCAGTGCACCCCAGATACCCCGAACGTGGGCACGGTTCACGGCACGGAGCAGCGCAGTGACTTGGATGCGACGATGGATGGCGACGATCGCGGTGATTCTTGTTGCCGCCGCCACGCCGGCCCCGGCGGCCGATTGGCCCTGTTTTCGGGGGCCGAATCGCGACGCGATTTGCACCGAGACCGGGCTGCTGAAGAAATGGCCCGAAGCCGGACCAATCTTGCTGTGGCGGAGCGAGCAGATCGGCCAGGGGTTCTACGGGGTATCCGTCGTCGGCAGCCTGCTTTACACGTTTGGGGAGCGCAACGGCGCGGAGTGGCTCGTGGCCGTCGATTGCGCGAACCAGGGGCGGGTGCTCTGGGCCTACCCGATCGGCCCGATTCGCCAGGCGGGGGCCGGTCATGCCGGGCCGCGATGCACCCCGGCCGTCTACCGCGATCGGGTCTACGCGCTCGGGATCAACGGCGACCTGGTTTGCGTCGATACGATGTCCGGCCAGATGGAGTGGCGGCGCAACCTGGTCGTCGAGTTCGGCGGTAACCCGGGCAAAACCGGCTACAGCGAGTCGCCGCTGGTCGACGGAAACTGGGTGCTCTGCACGCCGGGCGGTTCGCTGGCCACGGTGCTTGCCCTCTGGCGGCTCAATGGGCAGAAGGTCTGGGCCGCCCCGATCGGCGATCCGGCCAGCGGCGCGTCGCTCGTCAAAGTCTCGATTGGCGAGGTCCAGCAATACGTTCAGCTTACGGCCGCTGGCCTGATCGGCGTCCGGGTCCGCGGCGGCGGCCTGCTCTGGCGGTGGAATCAGCCCGCCAGCGAGCCCGCCGGGGAGCCCGCCCGTGCCGCCGGCGCGCCCGGCGCCAAGGCCGCTCGCGCCGCCAGCGCGCCCAAATCGATCGCCGCCAGCGCGCCGGTCTGGTTCGGGCAGACCATTTTTGCCGGCGGACAGCGCGCCGGCAGCGGAGTCGTCTGGCCGCTGAAGCACGGCGAGGAATTCCTCACCAAGGAGATGTATTTCAAGACGGATTTCCAACTCGGCCACGGCGGGGCCGTCCTCTGGAACGGATCGCTCTACGCCTGCGCCGATCCGAACAAGCTAAGCTGCCTCGACTACAAGACCGGCCAGGTTCGCTGGCAAGACGAAACCTGCGGCAAGTGCTCGCTCCTTTTTGCCGATGGAATGCTCTACGCACGCGATGAGGCCGGACCAGTGAGTCTGGTGCGAGCAACGCCAGAGAAATTCGAACTCCGCGGCCGCTTCACCCCCCCGATCCGCAGCCGGAAGCAAAGCTGGGTCCACCCCGTGATCAGCGGAGGAAAACTCTACCTCCGCGAACAAAACGCGCTATTCTGTTATGATGTGGTCAACTGGCCGCAGGAAACCGACGAGAAGGGCGGGCGGAAACAAGCCACGCACGCCAGGTAAGCGAGGCAAGCCGGATAAAGATAAGGAGGAGACTCAGAGATGGCACTTTTCGGTCCCGGTAAGAAGGTCGACGAACTCTTGCAGGCAACCTATCGCGGTGATCGCCAGGCGGTCTTCCGCCTCGTTCGCGACGGCGTCAAGACCGGCGCCAAGAACAAGTCCGGCCTGGCGGCGATGCACGTGATCGCCTATCTCTCGGACGATCGCACCGGAATCATGGACAATCTGCTCTTCGGAAAAGCCGATGTCAACGAGCCGGAGGACAACTACGGTTGGACGCCGCTGCACATCGCCGCCGGGATGGGCAATCTGAAAGTCGCCGGGCAGTTGATCGCCAAGGGCGCCGACGTGAATGTCCGCGACAAGCACGGCGCCACGCCCCTGGACATGGCGGCGGCCCAGTCGGAAAAGCGCATGTACGACTTCCTGCTGACCAAGGACGCCGAGGAAGGCACCGGCACGATCGCCTCCGGACCACTGGCGATCCCGGTCAGCAAGGTCGGCAAGGCCATCGACGCGATTGCCGAAGCGGCCGCGAAAAGTCTGCCAAAAAAGGAATGATCCGCCGGTGGCCGCGGCGTGGCCGCCGGGGGGATTACTTGGTGGCCGCCCGCTGGCCGACGTGGAATATGATCGACGACTGGCCCGACTTGTCGCCGTTCAAGTCGGCAACGGTCAAGCGCAGTTCGTACTTGCCCGGCGAGAGATGTTCGGGAATTGCGAATTCGCAGACGGTGAAGAAATCGCGCCGCCGGTTGCGGCAGTATTCCTCGTTCGTTTCGAATTGGTGGTCCGCGATCTTCTGCCGCCGGCTGTCGAAGATCTCGTAGCTGCTCCGCAACGACGTGTGATGCCCCCGGGCCGTCTCCTTGCTCTGGTAGTTGTCCACCTCGGCGTAGAGCAGCACTTTTTGGCCCGGGCTGAATTCGTACTCGGCGAACGGCGTATAACTGCCGTAGCTCTGCACCTCCGTGACGAAGGCCAGGTTGCGGACATAAAGCGTCGCCGCTTCGCCCAGGCACGCCAACGCCTCGCCCAGCGAGCGCTTCGACTCGACGAGACGATTGGATCGATCGGCGATCCAGTCGTCGCTCATCAGCGTGGCCAGCCCAAACAGCTCCTGCGACCAGAAGTCCTGCATCTTCGGCTCAAGCGACGGGATCGGGCGGCAGGCTTCCTCACGGCGGTTGGCGATCAGCAAGAGCAACCGAAGCCGAGCTTCGTCGTCCGGATTCTCCACGGCGCCCCCCTCCGCAGGGTGCTGGCGTTGATAGGCCTCGATCGCCGCTTCCACGTGGTTCTGCCAGTTGATCTCCCGCGTGGACCCGGCGACGCTTCCGCCAGCCGCCTCGGCTGAATGGCTTTCCCCTCCGCGGTCTGCCTTTGCTTTCGACTGTTCAATCAGACTCGCCAATGCTTCGACCAGGTCGGATTCGGACTTCGCCTCCAAGGGCGACTGGTACGCCGCGGCTACCACGGCCCCCGCGGCCTTGCCCGCGGAGGCAGCCGCCGATTGGCTTCGACGATTGTCCTGGCCTTCGCGGCGAGCCTCGGCCCCAGATGACTCGGGAGGCGTGTTTGCCGCGACAACGGGGCTGCCCGATTCGGATTTGCCCCCACCGTTGGGCATCGCTGCTCTCATCGCCAGCAGCGCGCGGTATTGGCGGATCAGTTGCGACTGGTACTGTTGGGGTGTCTGGGAAAGCCAGGCAAGAATCTCGTAGCGAATTTCGGGGTCCAAGTTGGGTGACTCGTCCAGCTCGCAAACGAACGCCTTCATCTCGGCCGATAGACCCGGAATCGGCCACGGCGGGCTTCCGCCCGGCACCGGAAGCAGCATGGCCCCCTGCGGCATCGCCTGTTGCGCGGGAGCCGAGGCAGTCGCCGCCTGGCCGGGCGGCGCCGCCTGGGGCGGATCGGAAAACCCCGATACATTGGCGACGCTCTGGATGGAACCGGCCCGCGCGGCTTGCAGTTCGGCGCCGGGTTCCGCCGGAGCCGCCTCGTGTCGAGCGAGGAGAGTCTTCTCACCGCTTTCCGACCGTGGCAGGGCGGAACAGCCGCCGCAAATCGGCAGCCAGACCGCCACCAGCAAGATGGCCGGGTAACGTCGGCGGATCGAGAAATCTGGAGACCGTGAGGTACCTGTCATTGGGCGTCGTCGCAAAGACTCCGGAAAGCGTCGCCGAAATCCGTCGCACAAACCGGGCGGGAGTCGATTCGGAACGTACCCGCGGATGAGGGGGCGAATCTTAGCGGATACCCATGATTCCGACAACCCGAGTTGCTCGCTACGTGGCAGCGCGGCGGGCCGGGGCGCGCGCCCTACCTGGTTTGCCGCGCGGCCAATCGAATCAGCAAGTTCTCGAGGATCAGCCGGCCAGGCAAGGCACTGTCTCCCTTCAGCGCCAGGTCGGCCTCCAACAACCAGCGATATAACTGGCGTCCGCGATCGCGCCCCAAGTGCTTGAGCTGCTGCTCCGATTTGCCCAACACGAACTCACGGACCCCCGCCTCTGCCAGCGCCGACCGGAGGGTGACCCGCTGCCGTTGGGCCTCGGCGGAGAGCACGAGTCGGGTCGCCGCGGCCAACCGCCGCAGTGTGGACGAGATCTGAGCGAGAATGCCGAGCGGAACTTCGCCGGCAAGCAGGAGGCGGTCGAGTTGAACGAGGGCCCCGCGAAGATTGCCCGCCAGCGTCGCGTCAATCATCTCCCAAGCAGTCCGCGCGCGCCAACTACCCACTCGCTCGGAGACAAGCTTCGCCGAGATCGCCGTCCCTTCAGGAACGGAAAGAGCCAGCTTCGCAATCTCCTGGTCCAGCAATCCCAGTTCCGGTCCAACCATCTCAACCATCATCCTGGCCGCGCCTGGCTCGAGCGCCGCCTGGTGCGATTGTTTTGCCCAGGCGACGAGCCACTTGGGAAGCTGGGCCGCCCCGGGAGTCGAGCAATCGACCGAGAGTCCTTTCTCCGCAACGATCCGATGCAGATGGGTATTGGCGGGCCAACTCTTGACTTCCAGGATCAGCCGCCCCGTCGGCAAGGGTTTGTCGGCGTAAGCCTCCAGTGCTGCCCGGTTACGGCTGACGAATTCGTCCGCATCCTCGATCACAACCAGCCGCCGCCCGCCGCCGAACATGGCGACCGTGCTCAATTCGTCGAGCACATCCTTCAGAACCGTCTTTTCGCCTTCAAACACCGCCAGCGAAAAACCCGCGTCGTCGCTGCCCAAGGAATTCTTCTTTAACGCCGACAACACGAGCCGCTTCAAGAAGGCGTCGTTTCCAAAAACCACGTTGACGGCCTCGGGCGCGTGCTTGGCCGGGGCGGCGAGATAGTCGACGGCGTGAACACTCTTGGCCATGAAGGACCCTGCGGCAGCCGGGGCGGAACATCAAGACGGCACCCGCAGTATACCCGAAGCCCGCAAGCCGATCCATTGCCGCGGCCGGGTTCAAGTTCCGGCCTCCGGCTCGTTTAACGGCTGGACAGTCGCCGCGTCCCGGTGGCCTACGGCTGCCCCACCGGCCGCATGTTCTGGACCTGGGCCGGTGGCGGCGCCGCGCTTGCGTGGATTTGCGAGCCGCTGGCAAGAGGAATCCCGTTGCGGGTCTCGGCCGTTGCCACATTGCCCGCCATGTCTTCCACGTCCAGCCGGATCTGGATTTGCCCCGGCAGATCCGGCGGCAGCGTCCACTCGTAGCTGCCGGCATTGCGGAGATTTCTGGCGATCGGGCGCCACTCGCCTCTAGCCATCTCGGCATAGTAGAGAGAAATCGGCATGTCGGCCAATTGGCTGTCGGAGGCCTGCCAACGAATCGTCATCCGCCGCGGGTCATGCCTGTTGCGATCGACCCCCAATAGCCGAGCTTCCGGCTGCGTCAGATCGACGCGGACGGTGATGTCCGGCGCCTCACCCGGCCAAGGCGGCCGGGCGGCAGGGCCGTGCGTGGGATGAAACACCACCTTGAACCCGTACGTCCCCTCCTCCGGCACCCGGGCAACCATCGGACTGAAGCCGTCGGAGTCGAACCCTTGGCTTTCCCAGGTTCGCCCGCCGTCGCGACTGCCCCATAGCTCGACGCGGCCGGCCGCCGTCGGCTGCTTAAGGCCGCTGTAATCGATTTCGAACAACCGCGAGGCTACCGCGCGAACTGCGCCGCCGGCCGGCCTTGGGATCGCCGGCACTTCTTCCGCCGTTACGCCGGCTGGCCGCTGGCTCGATCCAGCGGCTCCGCCCGGAACGTACTGGTTCTGATAGGCCGGGGCCGGCTGAACCGCCACCGTGTTGTACGTCGGCGCGCCGCCGGCCGTCTGCCCCCAATCCGGCGTTGGCGACGAAGAAGGGCGCGGGTTGGCTGGCTGGTCAACCTGGGCAGGATAGGATTCCCCAGCCATGTTCGGGTTGGCCTGCTTCTCCCAATCGGTTGCGCCGGGCGGTTGGCTGGAGCCCTGCGCGTTGCCATTTGCTGGATACGGCGTGCCCGAAGGGGAATGGTTTGGCGCCTGATTGGCCATGTTCGGACCCGTCGCGCCGACGGTGTAACCGCCCGCTTCGTAGCCTGGCATGGCGACAGTCTGTTGCTGCGGGGATTGCTGCGGTTGCTGCGGGTATTGTTGCGGTTGCTGCTGGTATTGTTGTTGTTGTTGCTGCTGCTGCGGTGGATTGTCCCACGCAGTCGCCTGCTGGCCGGTTGAGGGCTGCCAATTGTTTTGCGAAGTGTCTTGCGGGCCGCTCGCCCCGGATGCAGGGGGCAATTCAGTGGAGCCTGCCGCGTACTCCTGCGGCGGAGCGGCAGAGGGACTGGTCAGCACCTGGGCGTGGCTGACGTTGCGATTGCCCGCCACGTCGGCCACCTCGGCACGGATTTCGACGCGGCCTTGGCCGGCCGGCGCCCACCACGTGGCCTCGCCGGAATTGGTCGCCACGCCCGGCCGCAGCGACGCGGTGTCAATCGCGATCGTCTCCCACTGGCGACTGTCTCCCGCGCGGTATTGAATCTTCAGACTCTCGGGCACAAGGTTCGGTTCGTCGATCTGCCATTTGGCCACGATCTCGCCGGCCGACCCCCGGCGTGCGTCGATCGTCAGCCCCGGCGCCTGCGTGTCGACCACCACCCGCAGGCCGGGCCCGGCAATTTGAGCCGGGCGAAAACTGCCCGACCGGTCCCGAGTCCGCACGGCGAACCAGTATTCTCCATCCCCTCCGGCACGAAACAGGAAATACTTCGTCGTCGGGGTCACCGAATTCGCGTGCTGCCACGTTACCCCGCGGTCGCGAGAAACACAGAGCTGAATCTCCACGGCCCCGAGCGTCGGATGGTCGATCTGGTCGATCTCAAAAGGAATCGCGAAATAAGTCTGCCGAGTCTGAATCGGCTCGGGCAGGCCGGGCGGAACGGCCCCCGCCGGATCAGCGGGTGCGCCTGTTGCCAATAGCGTCAATACCTGAGCAACCGAGAGCAACCACATCGGCTGGCCCCTCCATGATTCCTGTCGACCAACGCGCAGCCCAATCGAAAAACGACCGGAACTCATCCGGAACGCCAACGCTCGGGTGCGGCGAAGAAACGTGGTCCCGCGTCAGATCGTATCGGCTGGCCCGGTTATAGGACTTGAAACGGAAGTGCCGAAAGAACAAGATACGCAGAATAGGCAAGCTGAGGCATGTCCCCTCGCCCCCGGAGCGCGGAGAGTTCATTCCGTTCTCAGACCCACCTGGCGGCTGTCGCTTCGCAGCGGCGGCAGGCTTCGCCCAGCAACGCGAGCCCGAGGACAATTGCACGGGTGACTTCAGGTGGGGCATTCCCAAGTCGAAAACTGTCAGTTACTTCGGTCGACTCCCGAACAATGGATCAACAATCCGAGCGAGCGAGTTCGCCAAAACCAACTGGTTGGCGGCGGTCTCCGCGACTGCTACGATGAAGGTTTGCCCAAACCGCCGGGCAGCTCGCGGAGATGCGCCTGCTCGCCAGTCGGCTGGCTTGGGCGCCACGCCTCTTGGGTATTCAAGCCGGACTCACCAAAACAAGGGTGGCGATGAACTGCATCGGACACATCGAGCTGCGCGGCGTCGAAGTTCACAATCTCCAGGCGATCGACCTGGACATCCCGCATCGCAAGCTCGTCGTGCTCTGCGGACTTAGTGGCAGCGGCAAGAGCAGCCTGGCACTGGACACCCTCTACGCCGAAGGGCAGCGGCGATACATCGAAAGCTTCTCGGCTTACACCAGGCAGTTCCTCGAACGGCTGGAAAAGCCCGACGCCGATCGGATCGACGGCATTCCGCCGGCGATCGCCGTGACCAGCAAGAACGGCAACCGCTCGAGCCGCTCGACGGTCGCGACGGCCACCGAGACGGCCGACTACTTGCGGCTGCTGTATGCCAAAATCGGCGGCGTCTTTTGCCAGCGCTGCGGCCGGCAGGTCCACTGCGATTCGCCCCAGAGCGTCGCCGCCCGGCTAGAGAAACTCGATGCCGGCAGGCGTTTCATGATCACCTTTCCGCTTAGCCAGCGGGACGACGACCACGAAAGCCGATGGGCCTCGCTCCGGGAGGAAGGCCTCATCCGCGTCATCTGCGCCGGAAAGGTCATCCACCTCGGCGAAACGCTCGATCTCCCGCAAGACGCTTACGACCCGGCCGAGGCGGTGGTCGATCGGCTCGCCGGCGGCAGCGACGCGGTGCGGGTCCAGGATTCGCTTGAAACGGCGTTTGCCCACGGTGCGGGCCGCTGCTCGGTGCTCGTCGAGGCGGCCGACGGTGAGATTGGAGAGAGCGAGCCTGGCGGGCGGATGGAGACCATCGACGGCAAGGCCTGGCGGCGGATTGCGTTCAGCACGCAGTTCGCCTGCGACGACTGCCAGATCGACTACCCGGCTCCCGAGCCGCGGCTCTACAGCTTCAACAGTCCGCTCGGCGCCTGCCCGCAGTGTGAAGGCTTCGGCAATGTGATCGACATCGACATGGAGTTGATCGTCCCGGACCCGAACAAGTCGATCGCCGAGGGAGCGATTGCTCCGTGGAACAGCCCCGCCTATCAGCATGAGCAGGAGGAGTTGATCGCCCTGGCGCCGGACTACGATCTGCCCGTCGACGTGCCGTTTTCGCAGTTGGAGCCGCGCCATCTGACGCTGATTACGGAGGGAGTGCCCGAGAGGCAGTTTGGCGGGCTGAAGGGTTTTTTTGCCTGGCTCGAACGCCGCAAATACAAGATGCATATCCGCGTCTTTCTCAGCCGCTGGCGGAGCTACCGGCCATGTCCAACCTGCGCCGGCTCCCGATTGCGGCCAGAGGCGCTGGCGACGCGGATCGGGGGCAGGAATATCGCCGAAGTCTCGGCGATGAAAGTCTGCGACGCGGCGCGGTTCTTCCGCGATCTGGAGCTTACCGACTGGCAACGGCAGGTCGGCCGGATGATGCTCGAACAGGTCCGCGCGCGGCTCGGATTCCTCGAGGCCGTCGGCTTGCACTACCTGACGCTCGACCGCACCCTGCGGACCTTGAGCGGCGGAGAACTGCGAAGAGTCGCCCTCACCTCCGCCCTCGGATCGAGCCTGGTCAACATGCTCTACGTGCTCGACGAACCTTCGATCGGGCTCCACCCGCGCGACATCCACCAACTGCTCGGCGCGATCACCGGCCTCCGCGACCGCGGAAACACCGTGGTCGTGGTGGAGCACGAAGAGGCGATCATCCGCGCCGCCGACCAGGTGATCGAGATCGGACCCGGCGCCGGCGAGCGGGGCGGGAGGATCGTCTTCCAGGGCACCCCGAAAGAAATGGAAAACTCGCCCGACAGCCTCACCGGCGACTACCTGGCCGGGCGCCGCGGCGTGGCGGTCGGCGGCCGGCGGCGACTGCCGGACCACGGCTGGATTCGCCTGGCCGGAGCGCGGGGCAACAACCTGCGGAATATCACCGTCGAGTTTCCCCTTGGGGTGCTTTGCCTGGTGACCGGGGTGAGCGGGTCGGGCAAGAGCACGCTCGTCCAGGGGACCCTCTATCCGGCCCTCTGCCGCCGTTTGCGAAAAGATGCCGCCAAACCCTATCCCTACGACGACATCTTCGGCGACGGCCAAATCGATGAAGTGGTGATGGTCGACCAGAGCCCGATCGGGCGCTCGCCGCGCTCCAACCCGGTCACCTACCTGAAGGCCTTCGACGAGATCCGCGCGGTGTTTGCCGAGACGGTCGAATCCAAGACCCGCGGCTACACGGCAAGCCATTTCAGCTTCAACGTCGATGGCGGCCGCTGCGAGGCGTGCCAGGGCGACGGCTACACCGAGATCGACATGCAGTTCCTCGCCGATGTCTACATGCGGTGCAGCCAGTGCGGCGGCACCCGCTACCGCGACGAAATTCTCGAGGTCACCTACCGCGGCCGCAACATCGCCGAAGTCCTCGACATGACCGTCCGCGAGGCGTTCACCTTCTTCCGCGGAAGGGCCAAGGTCCAGGCCCGGCTCAAACGGCTCATCGACGTCGGCCTCGACTACATCCGGCTGGGCCAGCCGGCGGGGACCCTCTCCGGCGGAGAAGCCCAGCGGCTGAAGCTCGCCGGCTACATGTCCAACGCCCGGCGCGGCCGCTGCCTGTTCCTGCTCGACGAGCCGACGACCGGCCTGCACTACTCCGACATCGTCCAACTGCTCGATTGTTTCGACGCCCTGCTCGCCGTCGGCCATTCGCTCGTTGTCGTCGAACACAATTTGCAGATGATCCGCGCGGCCGATTACATCATCGACTTGGGGCCCGGCGCCGCGGAGGACGGCGGGCGGATCGTCGAGAAAGGGACCCCCGAAATGATCGCCCACAACGAGCAGTCCGTGACCGGCGGCTTTCTCCGCGGACTTGTCGACCCCAAGCCGCTCGAGCCGAGAATCCCCTGACCGGCCGCGCGCCGCCCGGTGGATACGGCGCGCCCCGACGCACCATCGCATCCCGACTACCGCAAATCGACCATGCCCGATTCTGCCCCCAACCTCGACCGTTACATTCGCCAGATGCGATACCCTCCCTTGGGCGAAGCCGGCCAGCGCAAGCTGGCCGCCAGCCGGGTGCTGGTCTGCGGATGCGGAGCGCTGGGGAGCGTGCTGTCCGAAACGCTCGTCCGCGCCGGCGTGGGGCACGTGCGAATTGTCGACCGCGATTTTCTCGAAACGAGCAATCTACAGCGGCAGGTTCTGTTCGACGAAGACGACGTCGCCCGGCAGCTCCCCAAGGCAATCGCGGCGGCCGAGAAGCTGCGGCGGATCAACTCGCAGGTCGAAACCGAGCCGGTCGTGGCCGACGTCGATTACACGAACATCGAAGAACTTGCCCGCGGCGCCGAGATGATCGTCGACGGAACGGACAATTTCCAAACCCGGTTTCTGATCAACGACTATGCGGTCAAGTTCGGCGTTCCGTGGGTCTACGGCGGTTGCCTTGGAGCGGAAGGGCAGACGATGACGATCCTGCCCGGCCAGACCGCCTGCCTCCGCTGCCTGATCGAGGAGTGCCCCCCGCCGGGAACGACGCCCACCTGCGACACCGCCGGGATTCTCGCTCCGATTGTCAACGTGATCGCTTCGCTCGAGGCGATCGAGGCAATCAAGGTGCTCAGCGGAAACCGGCAGGCCGTCTCGCGGACGCTCAACGTGGTCGAACTCTGGGACAATTGCCTCCGCCAGGTCGATGTCAGCGCGCTCCGCGAGCAGGTGCAGTGCCCGGCCTGCAAACTCGGCCAGTTTCCCTGGCTCGAAGGCAGGGAGGGCAGCCGCACGGCCGTCCTCTGCGGCCGCAACGCCGTCCAACTGACCCACACCGGCGCGGCCGCCGACCTGGACGACCTGGCGCGGCGACTGGAACGTGTCGGACGCGTCGACCGC
>JAMOAF010000659.1 GCA_023621895.1 Planctomycetota bacterium | reverse complement strand
CGCCGCTTTGTCCCTCATACCTGTCAGGGACGAAACTACTCTCGGGCGGGGGGCAGTGCGGCGGTCAGTCGCCTCAATATCCCGGATTACCGAGCTGCCCGAACGGGTACAATTCCGTTCATCCTGGATGGCCAATCTTCCGCCAAGCTCACCACCCTTAAGAAGGGCCTTGTGAAATGGACCTGCGAAAGACGACGATCGCCGTGGGTGTCCTGTTGACCCTCCAAGGCGCTGGATTCTATGCGGCCAGCGACTCAAAAAGCATTACGGCTCTAATCCCCGCTTTTTTCGGTCTCCCCATCGCCCTGCTGGGCGTGGTGGCCCTGCGGCCTTCGATCCGTAAACACGCCATCCACGGCGCGGTGTTCCTGGCGCTGCTCGGGCTGCTCGCGCCGATTGGCCGGATCGCGTCCGCCGGCCTTCGCTTCTCGGCGGCCGGAGTCTCCCTGCTGCTGATGATCGTGCTCTGTGCGGCGCTGGTTGCGCTCGGCCTGAAGTCGTTTGTCGACGCGCGAATACGCCGCAAAGCCGCCCCGTAGCCGTCGCTCCCGGTTCTTGAGTTGCGGCTTGCGGACCTCCGCTTTCGGTCGTGCTCCGTTACGGGCGAGTTATCCGCGGGCGACCCGCCCGCGCGTAAAGCTTTCTCCGGTTCACTCCGCCGAAACGAACAGCTCGCTGAAATCGGCCGTGTCGTAGAGATGGCCAGCACCGTTGGTCGGGCGGACCCAGCCCGGCGGATCGCCGCGGTAAACGTGGTTCCACCCGTAAACGGCGCCGCCCTGCTTGACCGAACGCTCGCGGAAAGCGTAGGCAATCTGCCAGGCGAACTGCGACGGCCCCTCTTCCAGCCCCGCGCGGAACAACTTGTTCGCCTCGGCCCCTTCGAAGAGCACCGTCTCAGCAGGGCAGCCGAGAAACTCGCCCGCGTTGACCCGCCCCTGCATCGCGTGAATTACCCCCCACGGCGGATTGACCACCTGGCGCCAGATGAGGCGGTGCTCGGTCATCGGAATCGCCCTGGCCAGCTCCATGCCGCCGGGCAGTGCGACCGCCGGCTGATCCTCCCACACCCAGCCGTCGCTCGCCAGCGGCACCGACTCGCTGGAGAATGCCATCCGGTAGGTCAGATGAGTGCCGACCTGGTTGGCCGGGCCGTCTTCGCGGTCGCGATCGACGATCGTTCGATACTCGACAACCGCCTTGGCAAGCGAGTCGCCATAGCTGTTCAATCCCACCGAGAGGTTATCGAGCGATTGAATCTCCGGCGCGTCCGGATCGAACGGCTCGAAGCGCAGCTTGACCGCGTAGACCGACGGCTTGCCGGGGTAATGGATCGATCCGCCCCCGCCGAACGGGGTCGCGCTGCCGAGCACCTCCGCGGCAAACGCGTCGCGATCCTGCCAGTCGATGAGGAACTCGCGCCGGGCGCGGAACCCCTCCAGCGTGTATTGCTCAATCGGTGAACCGGCGAGTTCTTTGAAATGCACAGCCATCGGTCGACCTCGAAGAATTAAGGATGAAAGCGGACCACAAGCCGTAGGGTGGTGCAGAGCGGACCAGTCCGATCCGCCTAGCCCGGCCACAGCGGTTCATGGGGGCCGTCGATGTCCGCGCGGCCGCCAGCGCAGCGCCGCCCCACCGAACCCACCGTCAAACGCCGCCTCGTGGTGGTGCAGAGCGGACCAGTCCGATCCGCTTCGCCCAGCCGCAGCGGTTCATGGGGGCCGTCGACGTCCGCATGGCCGCTAACACGAGCGCCGCCCCACCGAGCGCACGGGTAAACGTCAAACGCCGCCTCGTCGTGGGCCGCCGCTGGCGTTGCGATTGTGCCAATGTTTCGTCCGCGCGGCCGCCAGCGTCGCCCCACCGAGCCCGCGCCAGCCCTCACCCCGGCAGCAGGCCGAGGATCGCGATGTCGTAGGTCGCCGCGCCGCCGACCGCCGCCACTTGCAGGTTGTTCTCGTTGGACGCCACGCTCCAGCCGTCCAGCGTATTGGCCACAAGCAGCGGGCTGGCCGCCGGGAGCATCACCTGGCCGCCCGAGTTGCCGAAGGGCCCCTCCCAGGCCTCGTCTCCGCCGCCGATCAGCAGATCGCCGCCGCTTAAGTCCGATGTGTTGATAATCAGCAGCGCCTTGACTCTCGCCAGGCGGATGCGGATCGTGGCGCCAAACAATTCCTGCGGCAGGTTGTCCAAGGGGTAAACGATGGACTGGCCCTCGGCGAGCGATCCGCCGCAAGCGTGCCAAACCGCGTCGGCTTGCTGCGATGCGCGGCCATCGGCCAGGTCAACGCCCAACCGGAGCCGGTTGCTGTCAACGACCGGCGACGTGGACACGTGGTCGGTCCATGTCCAGGCGAGCTCTGCCTGGATCTTGCTCCGCAAATTGGTTGTCATCTGATATCACGCAGCCTGTTCTAAAACCGGAGTAGGGGAAAGTCGGAACCGGGATTATTCGCCGGCCGCTTCGGCCGGCAGCCAGACCCGCGCGACCATCGCCACGCGGAACTGCCAGACGCCGTCGTCGCGCTGCCGGCAGTCGTCCTCGGCGCGCCGGAGCTGGAGCACCTTGGCTCCGCCGGATAGCGGGAACCTCTTTCGATCAAAAACGCGGAGAAACTCGCCGACGATCGCCGCCCCCCGGTCAAACTCTTCGTGCTCCAGGCGGACTTCCAAAACGATCTGTTCGATCACCTCGCCCAGGTTCGTGCGGCAGACGACGCTTCGCGATCGGCGGCCGATGGCTGCCCGCGGAAGCGTGTTCAACAGGGAACGGCCGGTCGTGACTCGCCGCGACGGGAGAAGGGCCTCCAACGCGGCCGCGTCGTTCCAACGCTGGTGAAGAAGCTGTTCGATTTCCATCATTGCCGCTCAACATCGAGATACATTAATTCGCCCAGGCGCTCGGGACGCCGGCTGGCGAGAATCCGATAGACTGTCCCGTCGGGGGCTCGGGCGCGGCAAACGCCGTCGAGCTCCACCTCGTCGAGCAGGTAAATCCGCCAACGGCCGCGCCCTGCCTGCCCCCCCGCGCCAAGCTGCCCTGCTACCGGCTGAACTCTGCACGCCAGGCCGGTCCGCCACGGCCGCCATGCGAGCACTTCCGCGCCCGCGGCACTCTTCGTGGCCACCGCCCTTTCCAGGTCGATGTAGTCGTCCAGCCCCTGCTCAACTGCCAGGCTCCGGCAAATGCACCGCCAGCGAGCGCCGCACGTCGCACGGGTGACGCTGAGAATCGTCCAGCGCCGGCCCCCGCCGTCCACCAGCAGATCGCCGACCCGCGGCTCAGGTGTGAACGTTCTGCCGGGCAGGTGCCAGGCGACGTCGGCCGCCGTATAGCGGCCGGCGGACGCCGCCGCCTCGCGCCGGCTGACCGCGCCGCGCAGGGCCGCCAGCTCAATCGCCAATTCGGCGCCGGGCCGGAGCAACGTTACCGGCTCAAGGCCGTCCACCACGGAAGGAAAATCGTCACAAGGGTTGAACAGCGGCATGAGACGGCTACAGCTCACAGGTTAGGGGGCTCCGGGTGACAGCCAATAGCGCACACGGCAGAGGTGCAACGCCAGCTCGCACTCTGGCCGGGGTTAGTCTATGTGCCGGCCTGGGAACTTATTTCAAAGGGTTCCTCGCCGGCCAGCTTGCGATCGCACCAGTCGACCGTCTGCCGCAACCGGCGCAGGTGGGAATTCCACGAAACGGACTGCCCGTCGATCGTGTAGCTCGGTTTCGGGCTGGCCGTGATCTCGGCAATCGCGGCCAGCGCCTGGCTGCGGATCGTCCGGAGTTGTTCAAAATCGGTAGGCATTGCCAGGAATTCGGGGTTCAGGGTTCAGGGTTCACTTCCCACCTCGTTCCCAAGCTCCAGCTTGGGAACGGATCGAGCGTTCAGGGTTCAGGGTTCAGGGTTCAGGGTTCAGGGTTCAGGGTTCAGGGTTCAGGGTTGAATGGCACGTGAACTTTTCTAACTGCTTTTCTCGTCTTGAGTTGTGTAAAGTGAGCGGTGTTTTTGCAGTAGCTTGTAGGGTTTCGGTCGGCGTTTTCTACGTCGGGGCTCGAAACGGTCGGGCCGATCGCCAACGACATGCGTGGCCACTGCCGTCAACAAGGCATCGCACCAAGCCTCTGTCGGGGTGTTGACCAACAGGATGGGAAGAAAGTGAGTGAGCGTCTGCAGAGCCCCTTTGAAACTGATTTCCCAGGGCGATTTGCCCGACTGAAAAGCCGCTGCCGCCATGACGCCGCGAATCAGGTTGTAGCCGACCAGATGCATGTAGAATTCGTTGTGAACGCGTTCGGGAGTCTTGCACCGCAGATGGTCCATTTGCAGGATGACCTTGATACTTTTCAAGTTGAGTTCCGCCTGCCACCGGCGCCGGTACAGCAAAGCGATCTCCTCGGGCGGATACTCCTTGGCGTCCAGCAGCGTCGTTACCACGACAAGCGAGCGCGTACGCATGCCTTTTTGCGCCACAAGAATCTGAACCTCTCGCAACTTCAACTCTTCGGGCAGCTCGGCGTACTGGTCGGTAGACATCCATTCTGGTCGCGGCGTCCGGGACCAGAAAACCTGGTGATCTCCTTTGCCCAGTCGCTTGCCCCTGCGAAAGTCCGTTTTCCGCAGTTGATTCTTGCGAACCACGATGTCCACGCCACGTTCCCACAGCAGCGCAAGATCGCACCAACCGCTGAAATAGCGGTCCGCCAGGACAACGTCGCCTTCCGCCAGTACGGGATACAATCCGCGAAACATGGCGGTTTCGCCCGTCTGCTTTCCCTTGTACTTTCCGATCGCCGCCTCCAATACCGTACCCACCGAGAGCGAGAAGATCACCAGGATTCGGGCAATCGGAAAGCCGCAACCGGGTTTCTGGGATTTCATCTGTGGATAGGTCGCTTGATTTGCCTCCGTGTCGGGCATGGTGATCGTGGACCCGTCCACCACACGCACCTTTCGGCCATGCCAAAGCCAAGTTTCCGGCGCTTCCTCCTCCACCTGCTTGCCGGTGTCGCCTACCAACTCGTGAATCCCTTCTTCGGACAGACTGTTCCTGGCCGTGCAGTAGGCCCCGGTCTCGGCCGAGCAAGGCTTCAGGCCGCAGGCCACACGCCAGGCGATCAACTGAGCCACGGCATCGCGGCAGGAATGGTCGGGGCTGAGGCACTGCGAGAGAAACACCCAGACCGTCACCGCAGGGGTATAAATCCAACCCTGCCAAAGAGCTATTGCCGCCCCGAGCACCTTTTCGATACGATCTTCCGAAAGCAATGCGGCGAAGTACAAATTCTCGTGAGACCGAGCCTCTGCCACCGCAGCGCGGAACGAGTGAACCATTTCTGGCCTCCTTGCCATTGGGGAATTGGGTTTTCACGATCCCACCCTTATGACAAGAGAGGCCTTTTTTGTCCATATCATCTTTCCGTGTAACAACTTAGAAAAGTTCACGTGCCATTCAGGTCTGAACCGTCTGAAGCCACGGATCATGTCAGGCGGGGGCTCGAAAAACAGGACGTCACTGATTTCACGAGACCTAACGACAGTAAACACCGCGCGTCGATGAGCAACCATGGATCCACGACTTGAGCCGAGGCGTTCCCCGCGATCGTTCCGTGTCGTGGCCAAGCCTTGAGCTCGTTGTGCAACCCCGAGTGTACCTACTACTAATATCTGCACAAGGAGCAGCTGCTGACGCGCGAGGCGGCCAGCCGGAAAAGGACGAATAGACGCGTCGGGAGTCTTTGCTCTGGAAGAACGGAAGGGATATGGCAAGTTCCGGACATGCCGTCAGGATTGCAGGTCGCCCGTGAGCGGATACGCATAGCGGGCGATCGATGGGGCGGCGGCTCCTGCGGCAGCGACGCGGGGATCCCGTCGCCGCGGGCCTTCAGCAGCTACGGCTGGTCCGTGGCCGGCAGCGGCCAAGGCGCGATCCGCGAGTCGTGGCACGCCGACCACACTCGCGATGAGGACTGGACGAGCTGGGTTGGTGGCGCGAAACTGAGCGGCACGGCGGCGAGCAGCAGCTACGACGATTGGAGTTACGACTTGACCTTCAGCGAAGAAAAACCGCTCGGCACGTCGCCTTACGCTTGGCGCTACACGCGCGTCGAAGGCCAGGGGCGGGGCCTGTTCCGCGCGCAGCGCGACTTCGACGGTTCGGCCAACTACCAGACG
>JAMOAF010000745.1 GCA_023621895.1 Planctomycetota bacterium | reverse complement strand
CTTTCTTGGCGACAACGGGTCCGATGCTCCGCTGGGGCACGAGCACGCCGTGGCGTGCGCCGCTCCGCTGCGCGGAAAAAAAGGCGCGCACTACGAAGGCGGCATGCGCGTGCCCCTGATCGCCGCCTGGGCAAAGGCCGATCGCAACAACCCGCACCAGCAGCGGCTGCCGATTGCCGCCGGCGCCATCCAGCGCCAGCAAGCCGCCGTTTACGACCTGTTTCCGACGATCCTCGCCCTGGCCGGCGCTCGGCCGCCGGCGGGCCATACGGTCGATGGCTTGCGCCTCGACACGCTGCTGGCGGGCGGGCGCGACGCGGCGCGCGGGGAGACATTCCTGATGCACTACCCGCACGCGCCGCACCGGAGCGACTACTTCACCTGCTACCGCCGGGGGAATTGGAAGGTGATTTACCACTATTTCCCGTCCGCGGCGTCGGAGAATTCGCATTACCAGCTCTACGACCTGGCCGCGGACCCTTCCGAGTCGACCAATCTCGCCGCTTCCGACCCCGGGCAGCTCCGCTCGATGATGGAGGGCCTGGCCGCAAGCCTGAAGGCACACAACGCGCTGTACCCCGTCGACCAAGACGGCAACGCCATGGAGCCGGTGCTGCCCTGACGAGGTGAAGACCTTCGCCGCCACCAGCCCGCGCTGTTTTCGGTTTTTGTTCCGAGTCAGGCGAATAAACAACGAATAAACGGTCGCGAGTCTCTGTTTCCAGCACGCCACGACGGGGCGCCGGTGAAGAGAAAGACTTCCGACCCCGTTTTGCGACCCGTCCCGAAGGGACATTTCTAAGCCAGCCCAGGGTGGAGGACGGCGAGTAAAACGAGCCGTCCGCAACCCTGGGTCAGAAGCCGCCTCGGACCCTGCCAGCCCCAACGGGGCGGTCCTAACAAAGAGGCCAAAAGCATGCCTGAATCGTTGGCCAACGTCCCAATGGATCAAGACACGACCGCCCCGGCGGAGTGATTTCCAATGGCAGGCCGGTTGTGGGATTTTTTCCGCAAGTCAGTCGAATGCCGAGCAGGTTCGACTCTACAATCGCCAATCAGGAGGAGCACCACAAGCGGATTTCGTTCCAGGACGAGTTTCGGGCGCTCTGCCAAAGGCATGGGATCGCACTTGACGAACGTTACGCCTGGGATTGACCGGCGCCGTCATCCACTTCTTTAGCACCGCCCCGTTGGGGCTGGCCGCGTTTTGCGCGGCTCCCGACCCAGGGTTGCGCACCGGCTCGTTTCACTCGCCGTGCTCCACCCTGGGCTGGCTTAGGAGCGTCCCTTCGGGACGGGACGAAAAAAGCGAGTCGACCTTGGCGCGGTGAAAACCTTCGCCGCCACCAGCCCGCGCTGTTTTCGGTGCCACCAGAAGACAACCATGGAACAAAAACGGCAAAACCGGAATAGACCAGTTTTCACCTACCCGGTGCTGCCCTGACCGGCTGGCAGGACTGGAGCGTTCTACGAGCCGATCCGCAGACCGATCGGCAGGGCCTCGCCGAAGACGATCCCTTGTTCTTCTTCGTCGAGCTGGCCGCCCGTTTCGACGAGCTCCACGTAGTGGGCCGCGGCGCCGCGGCGGCGCAGCCAGGCGACGGCCTTCGCATGGAGTTTCGGGTTGATGTCGCGATAGCGGTCGTCTGTCCGGCGGGCGAGTTGCATCACGGCGAAGTCGGCCATTTCGCCTTCATAATCGAGTTTGAGAAGCTCGGCGAGCCACTTGCCGGCGGCCTGGCTGGGGACGACCGAGTTGAGCGGTCCATAGAGCGGCGATCGAGCGCCCAGTCGGCCCAAGGTCCAAAGCGCGGCGGCGCGAATGCTTTCCATCTTCCGCCGCGGGGCCAGTTCGACGAGCATCTCGCCCAATTCGATCTTCAAGGCGGCGGGGAGCAACTCGAGCGATCCGAGCAACCGCCAGATCTCGGCCGCTTCGTGCGAGCCGGCGCTGAGCTCGCTCCCCCGCCCCCTGCCCGTCGCCGCCTGGCGAACCATCGCGCGGAGCGATCCGATCAGCGGATCGACCAGCGCTTGCTGCTGCCCGGCGCTGAGCCCCGCGCCGATCCTCCGCCAGAGAATCCACCATTCCGCCCGGCACATCGCCGCGGCGTGGACGAGGTTCCCCTGGAGCAATCGCCAGGTCTCCGCTACGCGCCAATCATCCATCGCCATCCCGTAGCCGGGCCGCAGGGCGAACCCGAGCAGGTTCAACCAGCGAGCCTCGTGCTCGGCGCTCCGCCGCCGGCCGGCTTCGGTCTCCATCAGCGTTTCCCAGATTCGCCGCAAGAGCGACGGCGGCCAGAGCCGGCGGTTCATGTCGATGGCGGCGGTCAGCCGTTTCACCAGTCCCGCGGGCGGCGCACCAGCCCGCGCGGCGAACGTCGCCCGCAAATGCGCCTCGACTTCGTTCCAGACGGACTCCTCGACAAAGCCCCGCTGCTCGGCCACGGCCTGATGCGCGACGGCGTCGGTCTGCGTGGCCGAGCGCACGTCGAATTGGAGCCGCCAGCGGCCCGGGCCCCCGATCTGGCTGCACCAGAGGTCGAGCGTGCCGATTTCGGTCAGCTTTCCGTGGAGCGTGACCTGGGTCGTCTCGGCGGACTTTTTTCGGGTTTGCAGCACGGTGCGGATCGGCGGCAACGGCGTCATCTGCTCGCGATCGACGGCCACCAGTTCGCCCGCCGCGTCGGTCAAACGGGTGCTCGAGACGTAGAGCGGAAACTCCACCGGCTGGGAAACGATCAGGTCCATGGGGCGCTGGGCGAGGTGGATTTCCTCGCCCGGTTCGACGCCGGCCGGAATCAGGCAGACCGCCGACGGCGGGCGGCTCTCGACGCCGATGAAGTACGACCTGGCCAGGCCGGCCGAAATCCGTTCGCCCCGCCCGCGGCGGACCATCCCGTAGTAGGCCGCGCCGCGCGCCACGGCCAGGTCCAGGCGGTCGTTGTCGAGCACGATCGGCGTCCAGGGCGGTTTTGTGCCCGAGGGAGAGAACCAGCCGGCAAGGACTTCCAGGAGCCTGGCGCGGAGCACGTCCGATTCGAACAGGCCGCCGTTGAGGAGCACGATGTCGGGCCGCGCCGGGTCCTGCCCATCCGCCAGTTCGACCTCGTCGAGCGCCACGTGGCGGTGCGCCGTCAGGAACGCGGCCAGGTAGCGGGTGATCGCCGGGTCCGGCGCGTAGGGTAGTCCGAATTCCCGGAAGCCCGATTGGCGGGCCGAGGGCCGGTCGCCGAGTCCAGTCTTGGGGAAAAAACCCTCGACGAGCAGCTCGCGGACCTCCTCCCGGGCGACCTCCACCTGCCGGGCGCCGCCCACCAGCCGCGTCCCGCCTCCGGGCAGGCTGACCGTGAGCGTTTCCGGAGCGTTCTTGCCCAGCAGAGTCTCCTTCACCTGGCGGCATGTTCGCGCCAGCGCCGCCCAGTCCCGCGGCTCGAGCCGCCCCTCGGGCGAGAAACGCTTCTCGAGGTGATGCGCCAGGGCCAGGTCGAGATTGTCGCCACCGAGGATCAGGTGTTCGCCGACGGCCACGCGGTGGAAGCGGACCTTGCCGTCCGGCTCCGCGCGGACGCGGATCAGCGTGAAATCGCTCGTGCCGCCGCCGATGTCGCAGACGAGAATCTTCTGCCCCGGGTTGACCCGCTCCTGCCAGTCGTGCCGGTGGCGATCGATCCAGGCATAGAAGGCGGCCTGCGGCTCCTCGATGAGCACGAGCCGCGGCATGCCGGAGCGCGCCGCCGCCTTGACGGTCAGCTCGCGGGCGACTTCGTCGAACGACGCCGGCAGGGTCAGAACAACGTCTTGTTCGGCCAGCGGAGCGTCGGGAAAGTCGGCGTCCCAGGCCGCGCGGATGTGTTCCAGGTAGCGGCTGCTGACCTCGACCGGCGAGAGCTTGGTCACGTCGGGCGGCGCGTGCCAGGGCAGGAGCGGCGCCATGCGATCGACGCCCGAGTGGCACAGCCACGACTTGGCGGAAACGACGAGCCGCCCCGGAACCAGCGCGCCGTGGTCGCGGGCGAAGCGGCCCACCACGCCGGCCGCCTGCTCGCCGAAGGGCAGTTGAAATGCGCGGTTGGCGAACTCGCCGGCCGCCGGTTCATAGTGGAACGAGGGGAGCGTCTCGTGCCTTTCGAACACGCCCGGCGCCACGATCTGGGGCAAAAGCAGCGTCCGCACGCGCCAGGCGGACTCCCACGTGTCGACGTAGGTCGCGGCCGAATTGGTCGTCCCCAGGTCGATTCCGACCACGTAGCGCGGCTGGCCGGCGGCTTCTACGCTTGCTGAACTCACGTCTCTGCATCCTCGCGAACGCTGAACTCGAGCTTCCAGCGCCCGGGGGTCGCCGTGCCCACGCACCAGAGTTCCAGCATGCCCAGTTCGGTGACGCGCGCCTGGAACCTGACGGGGACGCAGTCCTCGTCGGTCTGGACCCCCGCCGGCAATTCGGTCTCCATCGAGTCGGTCTCCTCGATCTCTTGCTCATCCCATGCGTCGAGCAGGTCGCCGGGCCGATCCTGCCGCCGGGTGGACGAGCTGAAAAAGCGGAACCGCGCCGACTCGCCCACCACCAGCCCGATCTCGTCGCCGGGCACGTCCGCCTCCGTCCCTTCCTCCATGCCCATCGGCACGACGCACAGGGCCTTCATCGGCCGCGCCGCGCCGGGGATCGCCGGACCCGAGGTCTCGATGCCGACATAGTAGCTGCGGGCCGTGCCCCCGCGAATCCGCACGCCGCCCTTCCGCTTGACCCAACCGTAGTGGGCCGCTCCCCGGGCAACGGCGAAGTCCAGGTCCTGGATGCCGGCGAGCGTCTTGGGGCAGGCGCCGCCGAACCACGACCCGACCACGTCCAGCAGGCGCGCTTGCAGGGCGCCCGACTTGAAGACGCCGCCGTTGAACAGAATTCGCGTCGGCTGCACGGGTTGTTCACCAGAACCGTGGGCCAGCAGAAACGCCGCCAGGTGCCGGGTGACGGCGGTGTCGGCTTCGAAGGGCAGCCCGATCTCGCGAAACCCGGACGCGCGGCGCCGCGCCGGCCGATCGGCGGCGGAGCAATAGGGGAAAAAACCTTCGACGAGCAGCTCCTGGACGGCCTGGCGGTTGACCTCGACCGAGATCGTTCCGCCGACCAGGCGGCTGCCGCGGCCAAGCACCGAGATGTTCTGGGTCTCCGGTCCGCCCGGAGACAGCAGCGCCTCCTTGGCGTTCCGGCACGAATGCCAGAGCGAGACGGATTGCCAGGGGTTGAGTTTCACTCCCTGCTCGGCGAACTGCTCGGCGACGTGATGGGCCAAGGCCAGGTCCATGTTGTCGCCGCCGACGAGCAGGTGATTGCCGACGGCCAGGCGCTGCAACGCAAGCTCTCCGCCTTCTTCCGAGACGCCGACCAGGGTCAGGTCCGTGGTGCCTCCTCCCACGTCGCAAACCAAGAGCTTGTCTCCCACGCCGAGGACCTTGCGCCAGCGCTCGCCGGTGGCCGCCAACCAGGCGTAAACCGCCGCCTGCGGCTCCTCGATGAGGACGAAGTCCTGCGGCAACCCGGCGGCCAGGGCGGCCTCGCGCGTCAATTCGCGCGCGGATGCGTCGAACGACGCCGGCACCGTGAGCACGACCTGCTGCTCGGCCACCGGCGCGTCGGGAAAGGCCGCTTCCCATGCGTCCACGAGGTGTTCGAGATATCGCTGCGAGGCCGTCACCGGCGAGACCTTGGGGACGTCGTCGGGGGCGTTCCACGGCAGCACCGGTTGGTGGCGGTCAATCCGGCTGTGGCAGAGCCAGCTTTTCGCCGCTCCCACCGTGCGGTCCGGCACCTCCGCCGCCTGGCGCCGTGCAAACTGGCCGATGCAGAACGCCCGCCAGGCGGCCCACGCCAGATCGAGCGAACCGGCGGCCGCCTCCTCCTCGCGCCCCAGATAGAGAAACGACGGCAGCGACGAAAGCGACTCGATCGTGCCGGAATCAACCAATTGCGGGATCGGCAGCAACTGGATCGCCAGTTTCTCCGCGCTTAGCGGCGCGTAGGCGACCACGCTGTTGGTCGTGCCCAGGTCCATCCCCAGAACGTATCTGGCAGTCATCTTCTGCTCCGGCTACGAGAGTTCCACTTCGGCCGGTGCGATCACGCGCGCGGCTTCGTCGCTGCCGGACCACTTCGGCACGTCGCACTTAGCTGCCTTCCA
>JAMOAF010000093.1 GCA_023621895.1 Planctomycetota bacterium | reverse complement strand
GGCGGTCGTTGAAATCCGCCAAAACGCCGAGATTTTTACTTGAGGAATAGAACTGTAAAACAGTTGTGGCGCCGTCCTTTCACCACGCCAGCTGTAGCCTGTTACGTAATTCCGCACCACTCAAAGAATCCCATCTCTTCCAGGTCGCGCCGCAGCGCTGCCGCCTGACCCGGCGACAGGCTTTTCTGCGGCATCCGGCAGACGCCGCACTCGACGCCGAAAACCTCGAGGATATACTTGAGCGCCGCGAGGAACGGATAGCGGAAGAAGGTGCGGATCATCCGGACCGAAAGCAACTGCCTCCGCCGCGCTTCCTTGATGTCGCCGGAGTCGAAGGCCTCGATAATGCCCCGGTAGAGCGGGGCCGCAACGTTGTAGGTGCTGCCGATCGCCCCGCGAGCCCCCACGACCAGCGCGCTGAGCAGCATCTCGTCGCTGCCCCATGGCACGTCGAAGCGGCCGCCGTCGAGGTTCAGGCACTCCTGGTACTCGAAGACCTGGTGCGTGGTGTATTTCATTCCCACGAGGTTCTCGATCCGGGCGGCGGCCGCCGGCAGAAATTCCACCATGTCGATGGCCGCGCCGGTCAGTGTGGGAATGTGGTAGTAGTAGAAAGGCAGGTTCGGCGCGCCGGCGGCGATTTCGGCCATGCACTCGACGAGGATGTCGGCGGAACCAACCTTGAAATAGGACGGCGCGGTCGCCGAAACCGCGTCGGCCCCAATCTCCGCGGCATGGGCGGCAAGGTCCCTGGCCTCGCAGAGCGCGTTGTGCCCCACCTGGACCACCGTCTTCATCCGTCCCTTGGCCGCCTTGACGAACGCCTCGGCCACGTCGCGGCGCTCCCGGCTGCTGAGCGACATTCCCTCGCCGGTGCTCCCGCAGATGTAAACGCCATCGACCCCGCTCCGCTCCAGGTGGTCGACCAGCTTGGGAACGGCTTCCAGGTCCACGCCGCCGCCGGGTCGCATCGGCGTCAGCGCCGCGGCGATGATTCCGGTCAACTCAAACTTCATCAATGATTTCCTTTCAGCGAACCTCGATGCCCCGTTTCACCAACTCCTCGATGATCACCGCAGCGCCCTGGTCCCTGAGGTCGCCCACGTCGATGCTCCTGACGCTGCCGTCCTTCAGATGAACGCGCGTCATTAGAATTCGGGGAGCAAGGGGTGTCAACGTCCGCTGTTTCGCACGGGCCAGGGAGCGCCCGGCGCGGGAGGCAAGCGGACCGCGTTTTCACGAATGGACGGCTTCGGCCGCCACGGGGCCGCCCGGCGGGGTCTTGCCTTTTTTGCGGCGCCGATGGATCCGCGCGGCGGCTGATGCGATCGCGGCAAGCAAGAGCCGCACTGCCGGGCCTTACGCGAAACCGAACTCGTGGAGCTTCCGGTAGAGGGTCATCCGGCTGATTTGCAGCTCCCTGGCCGCCCGGGCGCGGTTGTTCCGGTTCTTCCTGAGCACCTCCAGCAGGCGGTTCTTCTCCGCGTCCTTTCGGGCGGACTGCAATTCGTTGCGATAGTGCGACTGCTCCGCGCCGGTTGGGACGGCCGTCGCCATCGCGTGCCCTTCGTGGGCGTCCACCGCCCTCTCCGCGATGTGCACCGGCAGATCGGCCAGCTCGATGGAGCGCCCCAATGCCATCGCCACGCATTGTTCGATGACGTTGCGGAGCTCGCGGACATTGCCGGGCCACCGGTAGGTCCGCAGCGCCGCCAAGGCCCCGCTGCTCAGGCCACGAACCGCCGAGCCATGGCGATTGGCGTACTGCTGCACGAATTGTTCCGCAAGCGAGTTGACCAGTTCCGGGCAATCGCGCAGCGGCGGCAGATCGAACTTCAGCACGTTCAGCCGGTAATACAAGTCGGAGCGGAACTCGCCCGCGGCAACCAGCGCTTCGAGTGGACGGTTGGCGGCCGCCACGAGCCGGGCGCGGAAGGGCTGCGTGCGGGTCGACCCGAGCGGCTCAAACACCCGCTCCTCCAGCGCCCGGAGCAGCTTGGCCTGCGAGTGCGGCGCGAGGCAATCGATCTCGTCGAGAAAGACCGTGCCGTCTTCCGCCTCGGCGAACTTGCCCGTGCGGTTCGCGTCGGCGCTGGTGAAGGCCCCGCGAACATGGCCGAACAATTCGCTCTCCAGCAGACTCTCCGCGAGATTGGCGCAATGGACAACCACGAAGGGCTTCTTTCTCCGGGGCGAAAGCTCGTGGATCGTCCGGGCGAGTTGTGTCTTGCCCACCCCGGTCTCCCCATGGAGCAGGACGGTGCTCTCCAGCGGGGCGACGCGGGCGAGCCTGGCCTTCAGCTCCAACAACTGGGGACCCTCAAAAAGAAATCCCGCCGCCGACCTGTCGCGGGCGCCCCGGGCGGAACGCTGGCACTCGGCCGCCGTCCGGCTTCGCGCGCGAACGGTGTACAGATCGAGAAACATCGCCAGGCGCGTCAGATTGATCGGCCGGCTAAGGCAGTCGATCGCGCCCAGGTCCAGCACTTTCAACCGGAAGTCGCCGTCGGACAGTTCCGTGAGGACGAGCACGCCGATGTTCCGACCCGACAAGTCGATCGTCTTGATCAGATCGACAAGGTCGCTGATCGCCGATTCGGCGCCAAGGTACAACACCGCCAGCGAAATATCGTCGTCCAGGATTGCCGCCTTGGCGTCCTCCAGATCGTCGACGTGCTGGGCGGATAATCCGCGGATTGGCCGGACTAGCCCGTCGACCATCTCGCCGAGAGACCGATCGCAGCCCGAAATGAGAACGGTTGCCTGACCCATTTAGATTGAACCGATTCGTGCCACTGGCGAGATCAGTTCCGTCGGATCTCTCTGTTCTGAAAAAAAAGAGCCTTCTGTTCCTCGAGAGACTCCCTGGGGTCACAAGCCGATTTTCTCAGCCTAATCACTGCGAAGCAGGCCGCAATAAGCCGATTGAGGGGAGCCCCCGAGTTTTCCAAAAGTTTCTGGCATCCTGAGAGAGCCGGCTGCGCCCGGCCGAGACGCATCAGCGGCAGGCACTTCCCCCTTTGCGCAATCGCGCAAAAGCCACTCGAAAAAACCGCAAAGTCGACTCAACCGGCAAGGTTTCTCAGGACGATAATAACCGTCGATCGACCCGGCGGACCGGGTTCGGAATGCGGGAGGCGCGACCGCGGAAATCAGGGGCCTTGCCCATGGGTGGAGCTGGCGAGAATTCGTTCCGCAAGCGGTTCTTACCCACCGCTGCCGCGCTGCTTGCTCTCGGCCTCGGCGTATTGGCTGGCGCTGCCTGCCCGGCAGAGGAACCGGTCGACGGCAAACGGTTGCTCTTGCTTTACGGCACACGGCGCGTGGAGTACGTGCCAGACACCCAGCCGCCGATCAAGCCCGGCCACCGAGGCGCTGGAGATCGCCTGCTGCTGATCGGCGGCGCCGACCTCGCCCGGCGCGCCGACGAGGAGCCCGCTGCCCAGCCAGACAGCCCCGAAGGCGCCGTCCCGGTGACGCCGCTCCCGCCGGTCGGCTCAATCGTTGGTCGCTTTGCGGAAGAGAAGGAACCCAAGGCTCCGCTTCCCGCCGAAGGGGCGTTGCATTTCGCAAGGCCGTTGCCGCCGGCGATTGACGAGAACCCGCTGAGGGATCGCCCGAATCAGCCACCGTGCGAGCCGCGAGGGTTCGGGGCCCAGCCGCCATCTGTCGAGTTTCAGAATCAATCCGTATCAAGTGCGGACCTGGCAGGCTGGAGACACCCCCCCGAAGAACCTGTTGCCGAACCGCCGATCGCCGCGCGAGAAGGCCACCTGCAAGACGCTTCTGCCGCTCTTGCCGGCCGGGCCTCTAACCCCGCCGGACAGGCGGCCCCCAACTCCCCGCAGCGCGACTGGCTGGTTGCCGGCGCCGCGCAGGCCGCCGGCACGCTGGTCGGCCTGCTGCTCGGCGGACTGATCGGGCTGGTGGTGTTTCTCTTCATCCGCGATCGTGCGGAGGTGAAGTTTGAACCGACGATCCGCCTGGAGCTGCCGCCGCTTGCCGGAATGGCCGCTTCGGGCCAGCCGGACGCCGCCGGCGAATACGGTCCCGGTGATCGGTGCTTAAGAGTTGTCGACACCCCGCCGGCCGCCCGCACCCCCGTTGCCGACTTCCGCGACGACGTGATCCCCTTCGACCTGTCGGCGATGGCAAACCGCCAGCGCGCCGACGAGGCCGCGCAAAACCGAGAGCGGCAGGAGAAACTGCTTCGGCAAGTTTACGAAGACAACCTGGCGCTTCGCAAGGCCGTGGCCGAGAGAAAGACGCGTGTCGAATGACGAAGTCTCACGTTCCAAATCTGAATGAACAACAGTGAGCCGGTTCCCGTTCGCAGACTCCAACTCGGGACGCAAGATGGCGTGCACACGAAAAACGTTCCCAAGCCGGAGCTTGGGAACGAGGTGAGCCCCAAGAACTGAACCCTGAACCCTGAACCCTTTACCTGAACCCTCCCCCGGAGCGCTTCCCAATGAACAAGGACGTCCTTTACGTCGGCATGGATCTCGGCAGTTTCAAGACGGCGGTGGTGGCTTCCAACGGCCGGCGGGAGAACCTGCTGACGGCGGTCGGCTGGCCCAAGGACCATGTCGCCCGAGCCATGCTGGGCCGCGACGTCGTGTTTGGCGAAGACCTGATTCGGCAGCGGCTGGCGATCGACGTCGTCCGGCCGTTTGCGAAAGGGGCGCTAAAGTATCTGTCTCATGACAAGGCGGGTTTCCCCGATGCCAGCCTGGCGCGGCACAAGGAGGCGGCCCGGCTGCTGGTTCGCGAAGCGGTCTCCCGGCTGGAACCACCCGAAGGCGTCCCGGTTTACGGGGTGATCGGCGCTCCGTCTCGGGCGACGATCGAGAACAAGCAGGCGATCATGGATGCGGTCCAGGGAGCCTTCTCCGCCGTGGTGATCGTCGCGGAACCGTTCAACGTGGCCTTCGGGATGAACTGCCTGAGCGATGCCCTGGTGGTCGATATCGGCGCCGGCACGATCGACATCTGCCCGATCTACGGCGCGTATCCCAAGGAGGAAGATCAGGTGACGATCTCCTGCGGGGGCGACGCCATCGACGAGGATTTCCACCGGCGGGTGAAGCAGCTCTATCCCGAGGCGCAGCTCTCGCTGAACATGGCTCGCGGGATCAAGGAGAAGTACGGATTCGTTCACGATCTGGACGAATCGGCGATCATCAACCTTCCGGTAGCGGGCAGGCCGCGCGAGTTCGACGTGACCGAGCCCCTCAAACAGGCCTGTGTCTCGATCGTCGGCCAGATTGTTGCGGGCCTTTGCGAGGTGGTGGGGCGTTTCGATCCGGAATTTCAGCGGCGTCTGCTCGGCAACATTATCCTTGGCGGCGGGGGCAGCCAGATCAAGGGGCTCGATCGCTTGATCGAGGCGGCCCTCCAGCCGTACGGCAGCGGCAATGTCACCCGGGTCTACGATTCGGTGTTTGCCGGCGCCACCGGGGCGCTCAAGCTTGCCATGAGCATGCCGGTGGCCAACTGGGAAAAGCTGGAAAGTCTCGACGCGCGCACAAAGGAAACGGCCCACAAGGCCGCGTGAGGGAGGTCCCGGCTTGCCGGCTACAGGTCAGAGGAGTTGTGCCTCCTCGCTCTGTAAAACGGAATGTATTCCGTTTGCCCCATTCCCCTGGTTCCCAAGCGCCAGCCTCCCCCTGGTTCCCAATCGCCAGCTTGGGAACGAGGTAAAGACTGAACCCTGAACCCTGAACCCCGAACCCTGAACCCTGAACCCTGAACCCTGAACCCTGAACCCCGAACCCTCCCTCCGGCTCCCAAGCTCCAACTCGGCAACTAAGTGAGCCTGCCGGCCAGTCTCAGCGTAAAGCCGGCGGCCGTCTGGAGTGCTGAATAGACCCACCTGACAAGGGTCAAGTAGGGCCGAAAAGTGGCCCCTGCCAGCGCGCCGATCAGGAGGGCGTGGGTTGCGGTTTTCGAGAATCCCGCCGGGCTGGCGATCGTGCCCAGGGCTGTGCCGAGAATCGCTCCAACTGCGGCGCCGATGAACGACTCTCTTGCCCGGCCTCCGATCAGTCCCAGTAGCAAACCGACTGGTGGGAAGAGAATCATTCCGGCCAGCGCGTTGGAAAGAATCATGGTGGCTTGCCCCCCGGCCGTTGTTCCGGTTCCGGTCCCCACGATCGCCCCCAGGGCAAGCCAGGCGGCCATCATCCGTGTG
>JAMOAF010000017.1 GCA_023621895.1 Planctomycetota bacterium | reverse complement strand
GGGGGGCTCGCTGACGCGTCGGGTTCTAGGTTTCGAGCCGGACCTCGCGGTCGGCCGCATCACGGCAGTCGATCACCAGGTGTTCCGCGGAGACGTTCGCCAGACCGACGATGTCGACCTTCAATTTGCCTTCGTCTTCCATCTCGATCAACTGGCGGCGTTTCTTGTTGCTCAGATATTCGGCAACATCGGCGGCGACCCTGATGGAAATTTTGGCAATGTCGGGCCTCTGGCTGGCCACGGTCAACTGGCGGACGACTTCGATGGCCATGCTCTCGCACGACTTGACAACGCCGCTGCCGCCGCAATGCGGGCAGTCGGCATAGGCGCTTCGCTTGAGGCTTGGGCGGACGCGCTGGCGGGTCATTTCGATGAGGCCGAAGGGGCTCGTGCGGAGAATTTTCGTCCGCGCGCGATCCCGCTTCACCGCGTCGCGGAGGGCTCGTTCGACGCCCCGGCGGTGTCTCTCTTTTCGCATGTCGATGAAATCGTTGACCAGGACGCCGCCGAGGTCGCGGAGGCGAATCTGGCGGGCGATCTCCTTGGCCGCCCTGAGGTTCAACTGGTAGGCGGTCTCTTCCGCGGAGTCGTCGGCGCGGAAATTGCCGCTGTTCACGTCGATGGCCACGAGGGCCTCGGTCTGGTCGATGACGATCGAACCCCCGTCCTTCAGGGACACCTTGCGCCGGTGAATGGAAGCGATCTCTTCATCGAGATGGTACTTGTGGAAGAGCGGTTCCCGGCCCTCGTAGAGTTTCAGCCGGCTGACGTAGCGGGGCATCACCAGTTGGAGGAACTCGCGCGCCCGCTCGTAGGCCGCCGGCTCGTCGATCAGGATCGTGTCGACTTCGGTCGTGAAGATGTCGCGGATCGTGCGGATCAGCATGTCGCTTTCCTCGTAGATGTCGACCGGTCCGGCCGACTTTTTGATCCGGCGCACGATCACCTTCCACAACCGCAAGAGGTAGGCCAGGTCCCGCGACAGCTCCTTCTTCTGCCGGTCGCTGCCGGCGGTGCGGACGATGAATCCCAGGCCCCGGGGCGGGTTCAGCTCGAGCATGATGTCGCGGAGTCGGCGGCGGTCGTCTTCGTCCTCGATTTTGCGCGAGACGCCGACGCGTCCCAGGGCGGGCATCAGGACCAGGTAGCGGCCGGGGATGCTGATGTAGGTCGAGAGGGTCGGGCCCTTGGTGCCGATGCCTTCCTTGATGACCTGGACGAGGACTTCGTCGCCGCGGCGGAGGATGTCCTGGATGGGCGGTTTCACCCGCGGCCGGCTGCCGGCCCGCTGGCGATTGCGGCCTCCGTTGCCGCGGCGCGCGCCGGGTTGTTCGATCGGCTTGGCGGGGTCGTATCCACCTTGGCGAAAGTACTGCGGCTCGATGTCGCTGATGTGGAGAAAGCCGTTGCGGCCGACGCCGAAATCGACGAAGGCGGCTTGGATGCTCGGCTCGAGGTTGACGACGACTCCCTTGTAGATGTTGCCCACGTAGTTGTCGTGGGCGGTTCGCTCGACATAGAGTTCCTCAAGGACTCCGTCTTCGACGATTGCGATGCGGCACTCTTCGGGCTGCCGCACGTTGATGAGCATTTCCTGTTTCATGAATTCGCCTTCTTGCCCGGCAAGTTCGGCGAGTACGATTCGTCGCGGCGGAAGCGGGATCGCCCGTGTGTCTGTCTGGCGGCATGGTCACGGCTGCAACTCCACAACGGTACGCGTCAGGTAGTAGCCGTCGAGTTCCAGGTCGATCAGCCCGAGCGCGGCGAGCACGTCGCGGGGCGACGCGCCGCCCTGGCCGAGGGCCGCCAGGCGGATCGTCAGCTTGCCGGACTGGACGCCCGCGTGCTCCAACGAGGCGCAGACGTCCACGGGTCGGCCGCCGCGCGGCCGGTCGACGAAAAACGTCTCGGCGGCGCGAAGCTCGGCCGTCCTCGCCTCGGCCTCGGCCAGGCGATCCGGGGGGAGCTCGATCTGGTACGTGCTGCTGCGAATCTGGGCTTTCTTGGCCCCATCCGGGAGAAGCTCGGCGCGGAGGAAGTCCAGGCCGGGAACCGTGGCGGCCGAGAGCCGCAGGAGAATCTCGTCGTCAGGGCAATCTTCGGCCAGTTCCATTTCGGCGACTTCTTCCATGCCGGCGATTCCCAGGGCGAGCGCCGAGGGGAAGCTCATCCGCGGTTTCGGATGGAATCCCTCGCTCATCCCGAGGCGCAGCTCGGCACGGCGCAAGACACGCTCGATCGTGCGCACCAGGTCGCGGTGGCCGATGAGGCGCAGGTCTCCCGCTTTGCGAAAACGAATTCGTACTCTTTGTCGAACCATTGGTTCGATCCTCTTCCCCACAGCCGGTCGTGGGAAAGAACCCTTGAAGTGTGTTCCCGCCTGGCAACCCGGCGATCGTCTGCCGAACAGTCGCCAGGCGAATTGGCGGCCGGAAGCTCCTGCCCGACGGGCAGCGGGCTTGCGGCCCGTTGTATGCGTAAAAACTCGGTGCCCTGTTTTTGGGCGGGGAATTCCATTTCGCGAGGCCGCGGGGTTCGAGCCGGCAACTGTTCCGGGACGCGCGTCCCGGGTCACGGCACGAACTCCGGGACCCACTTCTTCAGCTCTCCTTTCAAAAAGCTCTTGATGTCTCGTGCATTCTCCATTGCCAACGCCCGTTGTGCGACTTCCTTGCAACTGGCAATCGTCACACTCCGGCAAATCTTCTTGATCTCGGGGATCGCGCCGGGAGTCACGCTCAAACGGCGCAGCCCCAACCCCAAAAGGAGCATTGTGTATACCGTGCTGCTGCTCATCTGCCCGCAAAGGTTGACGGGCACGCCCCGCGCGTCGGCGGCGCGGACAACGACGTCGATCAGCTTCAAGACCGACGGATCGGACGAATTGTACAGGCCGACCACGTCCTTGTTGCTGCGGTCCACCGCCAGGGTGTACTGGATCAGGTCGTTGGTTCCGATGCTGAGGAAATCCACCTCGTTGACGAATTGATCGATCATCACGCAGGCCGAGGGGACTTCGACCATCATCCCGATATCCAGATCCCGGTCGAAGGGTACCTTCCGCTCCTCGAGGTCTTCCATCACGTCGGCCAGCACCATCTTGGCCTGGCGGAGCTCGAGCAGCGTGGAGACGAGCGGAAACATGATCCGCACGTTGCCGAAGGCGCTGGCCCGCAATGCCGCGCGGAGCTGCGTGCGGAACATGGGCACGTTCCGCAGGGCCAGCCGGATGCTCCTCAAGCCGAGAAACGGATTCCGTTCGTCCTCGGCGGCGGGAAGGTGGGGCACTTTGTCCGCCCCGAGGTCAAACGTGCGGATCGTGACGGGCTTCTCGCCCATCGTCTTGACCACCCGGCAGTAAGCCTCGTAATGCACCTCTTCGTCGGGCTCCTTCTCCGCCTCGAGGTAGAGGAATTCCGTGCGGTAGAGCCCGATCCCGTCGGCGCCGCGCGCCACGCAGTGGTCGACTTCGTAGGGAAACTCGATATTGCCCAGGAGCGTGATTTGCGTTCCGTCTGAAGTCACGGCGGGCAGATCGCGCAGCTCCTCCAGTTGCAGGGCCAACGAGCGGATTTCCTCGGCTTCATGGCGGTAGCGGGCGATCGTTTCTTCGTCCGGATGGAGGATCACCAGGCCGGCGTCGCCATCGATGATCACCAGGTCGCCGCCGGAAACCTCGTTCAAGAACGGGCCGGTCCCGAGCACGGCGGGAATCTCCAGCGCGCCGGCGACGACCGCCGTGTGGCTGCCGGGGCCCCCGACCTCGGTGACAAACCCTTGCACGAAGTGGCGGTCCAGGTTTGCCGTCTCGCTCGGGGTGAGGTTGTGGGCGAGGACGAGGACCGGCGAGGTGAGCTTCGAGAGCCCCTCGCGGCGGTGGCCGAGGAGGTTTCTGAGCAGGCGTTTTTCGATGTCGCGAATGTCGTTGGCCTTGGACGCGAACGACTCCGCCTGGAGTCTCTCGAACAACTCCGCGTAGCGCCGGAAGGTCCGGCTGACGGCATACTCGGGCGAGTAATGCCGTTGGCAGATCATCTCCTCGAGCTCGCCGCGGAGCTTGGCGCCTTGGAGCATCCGCAGATGGGCTTCAAAAATCGCCGCATACTGGTCGCCCAATTCGTGCGCCACGGCCTTCTGGTTGCGCTCAATTTCGTCGGACGCGGCGTCGATCGCTTTCTCCAGCCGCTCCAGCTCCTGTTCGACCGCATTGCGCGCCACAAAACGCCGAGGAATCCGGAATCCCTCGTTGTCCATCACTAACGCTTCGCCGATCGCCACTCCCGGCGACACGGCGATTCCCTGAAGTTTCTTCATGGCACCCCTTCGGCGGGCGACCACCCGCCGATGCGTTGCGAGCAACGGGCCGAAACCCAGCCGGGGTGGCTTGACGCCCGCCGGCATGGCGCTGCGCTGAGGCCACGGCGTGAACGTCTGTCGCTCGGATCGGGCGATTTATTTTTCACATGGACTCGTCGAAAAAACTGCTTTCCAGCAGGGCGGCTAGCGCTTCGACCGCCTCGGCGGCCTGGGCGCCGCAGGCTTCAACCATCAGTTCCTGGTGCTGCATCGCTCCCAAGGAGAGAATCTCCAGCACGTCGGTCCCGTCAACCCGGTTTCCGCCCTTGACCAAATACACCTTCGCTTCGAAACCGGACAACAACTTGGCGACTTCCATCGCGGCCCGCGCGTGCAATCCTTCGGGATTTTGCACGCGCAGGATGCGGGATGCCGAGGGTTGGTCCATGCTCGAAGTGCTCATCATCGCTTTCCGATCGGACTGGTAACTTTTCTGGCGGCCGGATGAGGCCGACAATCTCTCCGCCAGCCGGACGACCCAAGGGAGAGACTTCCCGATGGCGGCGCGCCGGCGGCAAAGCGCCGCGACCCGGTCTGAGGACGTATTTTCAAAGCCACGCAGAACGCCTCCCACAGCCGAAGCGGATGGAATCGCCGACAACTTTTGGACCGGTTCTAAGAACCGAACTGATTGTTGTCGGCTTCTTCCAGCAACTGCCGGATGTCGTCGGCTGTCTTGCTCTGTTTGAGGAACCGGCAGAACGTATCGTTGCGCAACTGGCGCGAGATGTTCTCCAAGGCCCTCAAATGGTCGCCAGGCCGGTCCGGAGGCGATATCAACAAGAAGAAGAGGTGCACCTTCTCGCCGTCGAGACTCTGAAAATCAACCCCTTCACGGCTGACGGCAACCGTGCCGACGAGCCGGTCGACGCTCGGGTGCTTGGTATGCGGAACGGCAACGCCCCGGCCAATGCCGGTCGAGCCAAGCTCCTCGCGTTTCAAAATCGCCTTGACGATGCTCTCGAATTCTTCTTCCTGAACTCCGCCCGCGTTGAGCAGCGATTGAACCATCTCGCGAATGACACCGTCCTTATCCTCGGCCACCAGGTCCGCCTGGATGGCTTCGGTCGATACAAAGTCGGCAAACTTCATCCAAGAAATCTCCTCATGGGGATTTTCCCCACACGATGCACTGTTAGGGCCGCCTCGAAAAGACAAACGCGGTATCCGGCGCGCAAGCACCCGGCACGGGTGATGGACGCTGCCGCTCCCGCATCATTCAAGGGACTCGGCTTCCACCTCGACCTCCTGCTTCCCGGACGAATTCCGATGGCGCCCCTGAATCCTCTCTTTGTACTTGCGCAACTGCTGTTCCAGCTTGTGGAGCACCATGTCGATCGCCGCCATCAAATCCTCGGACTGAGCCGCCGCGACGAAGTCGTGCTTGTGCTCGGCCGCCACCCGAAGGTCCACCGCCGGCATATCGCGGCGTTCCAAGTCAATCGTCACGGTGATTTCCGAAAGCCGATCGAATAGCCGGGTGAGTTTCTCAACTTTCGCAGTGATCTTCTCCTGGGTGGCGTCGCTGATATCTCCGTGTCGCGTCGAAATTCGGATGTGCACCGATCTAGCCTCCTGGGTCTCAACTGGATGGCCGAGACTGGCCTGCCAGCAGTCAAACCGCTCATTGTAGCCGAACCCACAAGGGCCGACAAATGGAGCGATGGAACAAAATTCACGAGAAAACCAATACCCTCCACTTCAAATTTTAGCTTGCCGAAAGTCCCGCGCCGCCAAATAGCTGTTCCGAGATATTCTGGGTAACTCCCTTCCACACAACCATTTGCGACCTTGCTCCCAGCGCTGGGATAGTTGCCCGAATCGATCATCCTGTTTATTC
>JAMOAF010000416.1 GCA_023621895.1 Planctomycetota bacterium | reverse complement strand
CGGGGCTTGAATCCGCATCTCCCGATCACGGTCCACTACCGCCATCTTCCGCCGAGTTCGTATCGCTCTCGAGCGAAATGCTGCAGCGATTGCGCGACATCAAAGGAACCGCTCCCGACGGGCGCAAGGAACCTTGACATCATTTCTGAAATGGACCACTTAGGGGTGTCCCTTCGGGACGGGCTCTGGGCTGGCTTAGGAGTGTCCCTTCGGGACGGGCCGCAAGACGGCGCCGGAAGTCTTTCTCTTCACCGGCGCCGCGTCGTGTCGTGCTGAAAACAGAGACTCGCGACAGTTTATTATTGGTCCGACTCGGAAGAAAATCTGAAAACAGCGCGGGCCGGTGGCGGCCACGGTTTTCACCTCTCCAGTCTGAGGGTAAGGTTCCCAAGCTGGAGCTTGGCAGCCAGGGGGGGCTTGGTCATTCGACATTGAGTCATTCTTTCGTCATTTGACTTTCGCTCATTCGACATTCTCAATCCCCCCCTCCCCACTGGCCTGTCACACCTAACCACAACGCATCCCCCTTCACCCGCCAATGCCTTCCAGCTCCTCCCACCGCTCGTACGCCTCCGCCAGTTGCTGATCGACGGTTTCGAGCTCGGCCGCCTTCTCGACAATCGATTGGCGGTCTTGCTGGTAAAACGCCGGATCGGCCATCGTGTCGTGGAGTTCGCGCTGCTTCCTTTCGAGCTCTTCGATCCGCCGCGGCAAGGTTTCCAACTCCATCTTCTCCTTGTACGTCAGCCGCCGCTCGGCGGGCTTCTTTCTCGCCTTTTCCGGCTTGGGTTTCTCGGGCTTGCGAACATCGTCCGGCGGCGTCTTGCTCCGTTGGACGAGCCAGTCATCATAGCCGCCCGCATAATCGTGAACCTCTCCCTCCCCCTCGAAGACGAGGGTGCTCGTGACCACGTTGTTGAGGAACTCACGGTCGTGGCTGACCAGGAGCACCGTCCCCGAGTATTCCAGGAGGACTTCTTCCAGCAGGTCCAGCGTCTCGGCGTCCAAGTCGTTGGTCGGTTCGTCCATCACCAGGACGTTCGACGGCTTGGCGAACAGCCGGGCGAGCAGGAGCCGGTTCCTTTCCCCGCCGGAGAGTTGCCAGACGGGGCTCTTGGCCCGGTCGGGCGTGAACAGGAAATCCTGAAGGTAGCCGTAGACGTGTTTCTTTTTTCCTGCGATGAGTACCGAGTCGCTGCCGCCGGCCAGGTTCTCGACCACTGACTTTTGCAGGTCGAGTTGGGCGTGGAGTTGGTCGAAGTAGGCCACCTGGAGCCGCGTGCCATGGCGCACGGCGCCCTCGGTCGGCGGGAGCTGGCCGAGAATCACCCGCAGCAGCGTCGTCTTGCCCGCACCGTTGGGGCCGATGATGCCAATCCGGTCGCCTCGCATGACGAGGGTGGAGAGATGGCGGATGATCGGCCGGTCGCCATAAGTGAACGAGACGCCTTTCAACTCGGCGACAAGGCGTCCGGAGCGCTCCGCCTCCTGGAGCTGCATTCTCGCCGACCCGGCCCGCTCCCGCCGATCCTGCCGCTGCCGCCGCATGTCGATCAGCCGGCGGGCGCGGCCTTCGTTCCGGGTCCGCCGGGCCAGAATCCCCGTGCGAATCCACTTCTCTTCCTGTGCCAGGCGGCGGTCGAATTCGGCCTGCTGAACCGCCTCCGCGGCAAGCACTGCCTCCTTCCTCGCCACGTAGGCGTCGTAGCCGCAGGCCCACGAGGTCAGGCGGCCGCGGTCGAGGTCGAGCACGCGCGTGGCCAACCGCTTGAGGAAACGGCGGTCATGCGTCACAAACAGAAGTGTCTCCACCTGCTTGAGCAGGAACTCCTCGAGCCACTCGATCGTGGCGATGTCCAGGTGGTTGGTCGGCTCGTCGAGCAGCAAGACGTCGGGGCGGCGGACGAGGGCTCGCGCGAGGAGCACGCGCCGCTTTAAGCCGGCTGAGAGGGTCGAGACCTCGGCGTCCGCATCGAGTTGCATCCGCGAAAGGACCGTTTCGACGTGCTGCTGGACGCGCCAGGCGCCGGCCGCATCGAGACGGTGGTTGAGCCGATCGAGCTGGGCGCGCAGCGCCGGCTCGTCGCGGGCGGCCAGTTTGCGGCTCACGTGGTGAAACTCGGCCAGGAGCTGCCCTGCTTCGGCAAGTCCGTCGGCCACCAGGTCGTAGATCGAGCCGGCCAGGTCGCCCGGCACCTGCTGCTCGACCAGCGCGGTGGTCACCCCCTGTCCCCAGGAGACCTCGCCCCGGTCGGGTGGAAGCTGCCCGTCAAGCACGCGCAGCAGCGTTGTCTTGCCTTCGCCGTTGCGTCCGACCAGCGCGATCCGCTCGCCCCTGTCGATCGCCAGGGTGGCCCCCTCCAGCAACAACGGCCCGCCGAACTGTAGATCGACCTCTCGCAGATGAATCAGGGCCATACGGGAATATCCTTCCGTGCGACATAACTTGTTTCAAAACAGGAAACTGTGAGAATATGGGGACCGGCCCCGCGACCGCCAAAGGGGCCGGGCAACCCAAGAAACCAGAGCCAAATACGTTTTCTCCCCCCCGGGAGTGCTGCTCAATGTTTGGACGTGACACCATCTGAAAAGGTACGTACAATCTTGGGGAAGCATCATGTCCCCTTTAAGGTATTGAAGTGGCTTCCAATCAGCATACCCACCATTTTCGCAGTCCGGCCAGGCCGCCTCTGGGCAGGGGGCGAGAGTCTTCCGTGGTGACGACTGCCGATGGCCGTGCCGCTCCCCTCCATCCCTTTGCCGAGCAGGGGCCGGCAGACGGCCAATATCCGAACCGTCTTCAGCGGGAGGCCTTCTACCCGGTGGCCTACCGCTGGATGCGATTCTCGCGGCGGATGGACGAGCGCCTGTTCGAGCTGTTCCAAAAAGGTTATGCCAAGGGAACGGTGACCACCGGGATCGGCAACGAGGCAACCTCGGTGGGCCTGGCAATGCCGCTCCGCGCCGGGCTCGACGTGGTTTCGGTCCTCCATCGCGACCTGGCATCGCACTTGATCCTCGGGGCGAAGCCCTACGACATCTTCTGCCAGTACCTCGCAAACGCCGAGAGCCTGACCCACGCCAGGGAGGGCAACTGCCATTACGGCAACGCCCACATGCGGCGGTTTCCGATGATCAGCCACCTCGGCAAAATGCTCAGCCTCGTCGTCGGAGGCACCTGGTCCGCGCGGCGCGACGGCCAGCCGGCGTTCGGGGTGACCGTGATCGGCGACGGAGGGACGAGCAACGGCGAGTTCCACGAATCGCTCAACGTGGCCTCGGTCCTCCGCGTGCCGGTGATTTTCTTGATCGAAAACAATCATTACGCGTTCTCGACGCCGACCAGCGCCCAGTACCGCTGCCGCCGGCTCTCGGACCGCGCCGCCGGCTACGCGATCGAGGGTGCGACGATCGACGGCACCGACCCATGGCAGGTCTATTCGACAATCTGCGACTGGCTGGAGGCAATGGATGAGGACCTGATGCCTCGGCTGCTCGAGTGCGACACGCTGCGCCTCCAGGGACACGCGGCCTACGACAAGGCCACCTACGTCGACCCCGCGCAACTGGAGGCCTGGCGGGCGCGCGACCCCTTGCCGAAGGCCCGCCTGCTGGCGGCCGAAATCGGCGGCCTGAGCCAGTCGCAGATCGCGGCGATCGAAACCGGCATCGACGACGAAATCGAGGAGGCGGTGAAGCGAGCGATCGCCGTCGGCCGACCATCGCCGACGATGGTTCCGATAAACACGTACGCCCGCGGCGGCCCGGCGCGGATCAAGCCCTACCGTGCGAGCCGGGTCAAGAATGGCGACGCCGTCAACCAGGCGCTCGATTACCTGCTCGAAAACGACCCCCGCGCGGTGCTGCTCGGCTTGGATATCGGGACCTACGGCTCGGCCTTCAAGACCTGCAAGGGCCTGCTCGAGCGCCACGGGGCCGAGCGCGTGATCGACATGCCGCTGTGCGAGTCGGCGGGCATCGGTTTTGCGCTCGGCGCCAGCCAGGTCGGCAGCCGGCCGATCTACGAGTTCCAGTTCGCGGATTTCGGCACCGAAGCGTGCACCCAGGTCGGACTGAACTGCGGAACATGGTTCTTCCGCTCCGGCCACGAGGCGCCGCTCTTGTTGCGACTCCCCTGCGGCGGCGGGGTGACGATGGGCGCGTTCCACTCCGGAGAGTTCGAGGGGCTCTGGTCGCGATTTCCCGGATTGAAGCTCCTCTACCCGGCCACTGCCCAGGAGACCTTCGAGGCCATTCTGGCCGGCTACTTCGACCCCAATCCGTGCCTGGTCTTCGAGCACAAGCTGCTCTATTGGAGCAAGAGCGGCGACATCGATTTCGACGGCAATCTGGCTTCCCTCTGGAATCCGCGGACATATTGCCAGGGCGACGACTTGACGATCGTCGCCTTTGGAGCGATGGTGCATGAGTCGCTCCAGGCGGCGGCCAAATCCGAGCGGAGCATCGAAGTGATCAATCCCTTCGTCCTCCAGCCGTTGGCGATCGCGCCGATTGTTGAATCGGTCCGCAAGACCGGACGCCTTCTGGTCGTCCAGGAGAGCGGCGAGACCCAGGGACTGGGCGACCGGATTATCTCGCTGGTTTCGCAACGGTGCCACGGCACACTGAAAACCCCCCCGCGATTGGTGTCAGCCCCCGATCTGCCGGTCCCATTCGCTCCCGAGCTGGAGGGCCAGACGCGGCCCAACTGGGAGAAAATTGACCTGGCCATCGAGGAAACATGCTGGGACGATTAGCTTAGAACACTGAGAGCCGATCCGAATACTTTTTGCCGGTTCCATTCCGCCGCGCCCCGACGAGGAAGCTGCGCGTGCGGTTTCAGGGCAGGTACCTATCGAGTTCACTGAATGGCCTCCGACGTCTATCGAATCGCACTTTATCTCCCCGCCCAGGGCGCCACCGAAACCGAAGCCACGATTGTCCAGTGGCACGTCGGCGTGGGGGATGCGTTTTCGAAAGGCCAGGTCCTCGCGCAGGTCGACAGCGCCAAGTCCGTTTTCGACTTCGAAGCTCCCTGCGAGGGGCGCGTTGTGGGCATCCCCCATCCGGCGGGCGAGACGGTCTCCTATGAAACGCCGGTGCTCGAGATCGAGACTTCGGACCCCGCGATGAAAGACTGGATTCCGCCGGCCGTCTCCGCGTCGGAAACGGAAGCGGCCCCGCGCGCCATCCCCGCGATGGCAAAGCCCAACGAGCGTGCCGCCGAATGTTCGATCATCGGGCTGGGCGCCTATCTGCCCAGCCGGATTGTCTCGAATGCCGAGTTGGTCGCGGACTTCCCCGGCATCTCGGAGGAATATGTCTACCAGGTGACCGGCGTCCGCCAGCGGCACTGGGTCTCCGACACGGAGAAACCATCCGACCTGGCCTTTGCCGCTTCGGTCAAGGCGATCCGCGAGGCCCAGATATCCCCTGGCGACATCGACGCCGTGATTCTTGCCACGACCACGCCCGACGTGGCCATGCCCTCGACCGCCTGCATCCTCCAGCAGCGCTTGGGCCTCCGCCCCGGCCCGGCATTCGACCTGAACGCGGCCTGTTCGGGCTGGCTCTACGCGATCTCCATGGCCAACGCCATGATCGGCTCGGGAATGGCCCGCAACGTGCTCACCGTGGGGGTCGACGTCCAGTCGCGGTTGCTCGATCGCACCGACCACACGACCTGCTTCCTGTTCGGCGACGGAGCCGGCGCGGCGATCGTCTCCGCCGGCGGCCACGGGCACCGCGTCTGCCGCACGCTGCTCGGGGCCGATGCGAGCGGTCTGCACATGGCCCGGCGCGAAGAGCCCGGGTACATCGTGTCCAACGGGAGCGGCAACTACGATCCCTGGGTGCGGATGGATGGCCAGGCCCTGTTCCGCTTCGCCGCGGAGAGCTTCGCGACCTTGATCCGCGACGCCGCCAGGATGAGCGGCTGGACGGAGGGCGAGGCCCGCTGGATCATTCCCCACCAGGCAAACGCCCGCATCCTCAAAGTCGCCGCCAAGCGCTGCAATGTGTCTTATGATCGCTTCTACATGAATGTCGACCGCGTGGGCAACACCTCCAGCGCGAGCATTCCCCTGGCCATGGCCGAGGTCCAGGAGACCCTCGCCCGCGGCGACAAGCTGATCCTCTGTTCGGTCGGCGCCGGGATCACGACGGCCGCCGTGACGATCGAGTGGTAGCCGCGCGGCGGACTGCCCGGCGAGCGGATGGCGCCGCGT
>JAMOAF010000153.1 GCA_023621895.1 Planctomycetota bacterium | reverse complement strand
CGGCAGCGTGACCCACAAGGGCGCCCCCGTGCCGATCGGAGTGATCCAGTTCACGCCCGACGCCACGAAGGGCAACAGCGGCCCGCCGGCGTTCGCGGACATCAAGGACGGGAAATACGACACGCAAGTGTCGGGCAAGGGGTTTATCGGAGGACCGCAGATCGTGGCCATCGATGCCTTCAGCGGGAAGAACGTCGACCCCGACCTGCTTCCGAGCGGCGAACCGATCATGGTGGGGTACCAGAAGGCCTTCGACTTGCCCAAGGACCAGGATGTGACCCTCGACATCGAGCTGACGGAAAAATGAAGGCCCGCGGCGTTCGTAGGCGATATGCCGTTGGGCGGCCGGGCGCGCAGCGGCGGCGCGGCTAACAATCGCCGGCGATCAGCGGCAGTGAGAGCGGCTGGCCGGAGCGGCGCGGGTCGCATCTGCTCACGCCCCGGGCATGTCCCTCCGCACATTCCCGGGAGTGGCCGGCGGCGCTTGCTTGTCCGCGGGGAACTGCCGATTCGGCCGCCGCGCAGTGCGGCCGGCTGCCTTGCGATACTCGCCGGGCGTCTGGCCGGTGAAACGGTGAAACACGCGCATCATGTACTCGGGTGAATGGAACCCGGCCTGCATGGCGATCTGCTTCAGCGGGGCATTGCTGCCGAGCAGCAGTTCCTGGACCCGCAGCAGGCGGACGCGTTGGATCTCCTGGTGGATTGTCCGGCCGAGCGTGGCCTTGAAGCGCGGTTCGAGCGCGGCGCGCGACATGTGCACTGCGCGCAATACGTCGCTGGTCCGCAGCGGTCCGCAGGCCTGCTCGCGAATGAACCGCACCGCCTGGATCAACCGCTGGTCGGCCGTGGCCAGAACGTCCGTCGACGCTCGGGCGACCACCCCGCGAGGTGACATCGTCGAGTGCAGGCATTTCAGCCCCCGGCTGGCCATCAGCGCGTCGAGCGCCCGGGCCGCCTCGTATCCGATCCGCTGTGGATCGAGGTCAACGCTCGACAGCGACGGCAGCGCCAGATCGCAAAGGCAATCGTCGTTTCCGACGCCGATGACCGCCACTTCATCGGGAACGAGGATGCCCGCCTGCCGGCAAGCCTGGAGGACGAACAGGCCCGAATCGTCGTTGCAGGCCATCACGGCGAGCGGCTTGGGCAGCGCCTTGAGCCAACGGGTGATCTGCCGGATCTGAATCGGCTGGCTGCCAGGCCGCCGCCGCGCGAAATGGAAGACCTCGCAGGGCAAGCCCGACGACGACGCCAGCCGCACAAAGCAGTCGGCGCGGGCGTCCATCGCTAGGTGCTCGCCGCGCGCCAGGCCGGCAAAGCCGAAATGCCGAAACCCCCGCTCGGCAAGATGCTCGAAGGCCAGAAGCGCGACGGCGTCGTCGTCAGGCCCCAGCGAAGGGAAGGGCAGATCGCGCAGTTTGCGCCGCAGATCGATCACCGGCACTCCCTTGCGAGCCACGGCATCCGCCATCCGCCGGTCGTTGATCCGCGCCAGAATGCCGTCGCCCTCCCAATCGCGCAGCCAGTCGGGCGGCGGGTCGTCGAGCCCGCGCGGCGTGTAGCTGATCGACCAATGCTGGTTCTCCCGCTGATAGACGGCCACACCGCGGACCAACTCCCTCGCATACGCGCGCGAGGCTTCGATCAGCAAAGCAACCCGGCGCAATTGCAGGTGACCGGCAGCAAGCGGCATTGGCAGAGCCCTCTCGTTAAGCGATGTCGGCCAAGCGGATTGGAGCTATCCTATGGCAGAAAGCGTCCGCCTTCCACCCGTGGCGGCGGAAACACCGGAAAAAGAGCAAAACCCGACACATCTTGACAAAAGATGTTACATCATTTACGCATTTCCACATTGACGGCACGCTACGGAGCGGCCGAGAATCAAGCGCTGCCGACGCCGGCCCCGCAAATCGCAACGACTGAGTCATTTGGAGGTTCCCACTCCCATGCGCAATTCAACGGAAGTCTACCGGTCTTCGACAATCTCGCGCCGCAGCTTCGTCAAGCGGAGCGGCGCCGCGGCGGCCGTGGCGGTCCTGCCCGGCGCGCTTTCCATCGCCCGGGCGGCCCACGCGGCCGGCGGCGAAACGCTCAAAATCGCCTTGATCGGATGCGGGGGCCGCGGCACCGGCGCGGCCGCGCAGGCCCTGGCGACCGCCGGGCCGGTGAAGCTCTGGGCGATGGCCGACCTGTTCTCCGACAAGCTCGAAGCCAGCCTGGCCTCGCTCTGCAAGGGGCAAGACGCCAGCTACGACCGGGAAGCGCACAAGGGTCTTGCCGGGAAGATCGACGTGCCGCCGGAGCGCCGCTTCATCGGCTTCGACGCCTACAAGCAGGCCATCGACTCCGGCGCCGACGTGGCGATCCTCACGACCGCGCCCCATTTCCGGCCAATCCACTTCGCATATGCCGTGGAGAAGGGAAAACACGCCTTCATGGAAAAGCCCGTCGCCGTCGATGCTCCGGGGATTCGCCGCGTGCTGGCGGCCGGCGAGATGGCCAAACAGAAGAACCTCAAGGTCGGCGTCGGCCTCCAGCGCCACCACGACGCCCTCTACGAGGAGACCGTCAAGCGAATCCACGACGGCGCGCTCGGCGAATTGGTCTACCTCCGCGCCTTCTGGAACGGGACCGCCTATCGCGCCCGCCCGCCGCGCGAGCCGGATATGACCGAGATCGTCTACCAGCTCCGCAACCCCTACCACTACACCTGGATCAGCGGCGACAACATCGCCGAGCAGCACGTTCACAACCTCGACGTCTGCAACTGGATCGCCAATGCCCACCCGGTCTCGGCCCAAGGGCAAGGCGGCCGGCAGGTCCGCATCGGCCCGCTGTTCGGCGACATCTACGACCACCACTACGTCGAGTTCACCTACGCCGACGGGAGCCAACTGTTCAGCCAATGCCGCCACATGGCCGGATGCTGGAACAGCGTCAGCGAGCACGTCGTCGGCACGAAAGGGAAAGCCGAGGTCAACGCCGGCCGGATCGAATCGGGCGCCGGCGCGTGGCGCTACGCCGGCCCGAAGACGAATCCCTACCAGGTCGAGCACGATAGGCTCTTCGAGGCAATCCGAGCCGACAAGCCCTTTAACGAGGCCGAGACCGGGGCGATCAGCACGATGACGGCCATTATGGGGCGGATGGCCACCTATTCGGGCAAGGTTGTCTCGTGGGACGAGGCGCTCGGTTCGCAGATCAGCCTGGCCCCCGACCGCTACGACTTCGATGCCACGCCGCCCGTCCTGCCCGGCAAGGACGGCATCTACCCGTGCGCCGTCCCCGGCGTGACCAAGGTCGTCTGACGGGAGATCGAGCCGCGGAGCAGGCGGTCTCTGTCGCCACTGTCGCAACTGTCCCCCTTGCACCGAGCGCCTACTGGGCGATTCCCAACCGGCCGCGCACGAGCCGCGGCAGATACTTCACCGGCACCGAGCCCTCGTCGAGGACGGCCTGGTGATAGCGGTCCAGCTCGAAGCGATCGCCCATCTGGCGCTGGATTTCCGTTCGCAAGCGGCACATCGCCATCCGCCCCACAAAATACGTGGAAAGCTGGCACGACGTCTGCTTCGCGCGAATGACCTTCAGCCGGGCCTCCCCCTCCGACTGGAACGCTTTGCCCACGAGCAGCGCCATGGCTTCCTCGTCGGTCATCTCGGCGCAGTGCATCTTGTGATCGAGGATGGCGTTGGTCACGGCGCGGAGATAGAACTTCAACTGCGTCAGCCGCAGCGCGAGGTCCTCCCGCCCGTAGCCCTGGTCAAGCATCATCTGCTCGGTGTAGACCGCCCAGCCTTCGATAGACACCCCCGACCCCAGCACGCGGCGGATCAGCGACGGATTGCGGTTGGAATACTCAAGCTGCACATAGTGGCCCGGATAGGCTTCGTGGATCGTGAGGATCTGAAGCATGTGGCGGTTGTATTCCTCCAGCAGGCTGTTGACGCGCTGCTGGTCCCAGTCGGCGGGCGGCGGGCTGACGGCGTACATGCTCGGGGCGTTCGGGTCGAGCGGCGGCGCCGATTCGAGATACGCGGTGGAATTGCCCCGCTTGAACTCCGGCATCTCGATCACCTGGCAGTGGTCCGGCTGCGGAAGCCGCAGGATGCCGTTTTGCTCGATGAACTGCTTGATCCGCGCGACCGACGCCCGGGCGTCGCCGGCCAGATCCTCGGGCCGCCCGTGCTCCTTTCCCACGGAAGTGAGCACCTTTTCCACCGTCAGCCGGCGTCCCTCGGCGTCGTCGGGCGGCAAGGGCTGCCGGGGATAATAGCGGCTCCAAAGCTGCCGGGCGATCACGACCATCTCACTCTCGACCCGGGCGAACTCCGATTCGGCGTCGGCCAGAACCTGCTCGGCCGTCGCACCGGAGTCGAGTTCCAGATCGAGCTTGCGAGCGAACTTCTCGCGGCCGATCCGCCACTGGCCGTTGGCCCGCGGCAGCAGGTCCTTTTCCAAAAACTCCTGGTAGCCTTTCAAACAGCCGGCCACGGTCCTGGCGGCTTCCGCAAGCTCGGCCCGCTGCGGCGTTTCGCCGGCCAGGTCCAGGATGCCGCGCTCGTAAAAGGCGATCGCGCCGCGATTCTGCAAAATCGCGGTCTCCGTGGCGACCCGCGGCGGGTTGCTGAGGTTCTCGCGCGCGGCAGCCACCACCTTGGGGATCTCGGCCATGCGGGCGATGCAATGGGCGATGTTCGTTTCCTTCGGCAGCGTCGATTGGGCAAGCAGCAGAAACGTGCTGTCGCTGATGTAGTCGCTGTATGTGCGGGGGTCCCGCTCGAAAGGCTGGAGATTCTCCGCCAGCCAGATCGATGCGGCGAGGTGGTGCAAGAGGATTTCGGCGTCGATCCGGGCGGCGGGGGAAAGCTCCTGCATGGCGACCCGCCGGGGCAGATCGGCCAGCGCTCGGCGCTGGCGTTCCACCCAGCCGGCCCGGGCGGCCCGCGAGACGTCGTCGAGCAGGTGGTCGAACCGGTGGTCGCCCAGCCGGGTCGCCTCCATCGGCTGCTGCCGGAAGGTCTCCTCCAGGTACTGCTTGAAGAACGCGTCGAGCTGCGCATCGGTTTCCTGCCCCCAACTGGAGGCAACGCCCACGAGTCCCAACGCCAGGCCTGCAATCAGGTGCAATGCGGTTTTCATCGATGCTCCTCGTAGCGGTCAGCGATCAGCAGTCAGGTGGAAGCATTCACTTGCCCGTAGCTTGCTACCCGACGGCTGACGGCTGACCGCTTCCACTACAGCCCGGACGGAACACACGGGCTTCACAACTGTCTAATGGCTGATTGAAGCCAGCCGTAGGACAGGATAGCATCGTGCCTGGACAGGCCGCAAACCTCTCCTACGATATAGGTTGATTCGTCGGCATCCGTCTCCGCTTGCCGTAATCCGCGATGAATTCAAGAGACGGCACAAACACCGAACGCCAGCCGCCCAACGACCAGCTCGTCAGCGCCGCGGTCGAAGTCCTCGCCGGCGGCACGCGGCGGAAGGGCCTGGCCAGGCTCTGGCCGTTCCTCGGCCCGGCGTTCGTCGCCTGCGTGGCCTATCTCGATCCGGGCAACTTCGCCACCAACCTCGAAGGGGGCGCGAAGTTCGGCTACACCCTCGTCTGGGTCGTCGTCGCCAGCAACCTGATGGGAATGTTGATCCAGGCCCTTTCGGCCAAGCTCGGCATCGCCACCGGCATGAATCTGGCCGAACTCTGCCGCGAACACTACCCGCGCTGGCTGACTTACGCCATGTGGGTCCTCATGGAGGTGGTCGCCATGGCCACGGACCTGGCGGAGTTTCTCGGGGCCGCCCTGGGATTCTACCTCCTCCTGGGCATTCCCCTCTGGATCGCCGGGCTGCTGACCGCGGTGGCCACCTTCGTGATCCTCGGACTGGAACGGTACGGGTTCCGTTCGCTGGAAGGGGTGATCACCGCCATGGTGGGCGTGGTGGTCGTCTGCTACGTGATCGAGCTGGGCCTGGCGCGCCCCTCGTGGGACCGGGTGTTTTTCCATGCGGTCGTTCCCCAGTTCCAGGGGGCCGAGAGCGTGCTCCTGGCCACGGGAATCCTCGGGGCAACGGTCATGCCGCACGTGATCTTCCTCCATTCGGCCCTGATGCAGGGCCGCATCGTCACCCGTGATCCGCAGCAGATGAAGCGGAGACGTTCAACGAGCGCGGGCTGGTCCACGTCGACGCGATCGAAAAGGCCTACATGACTCTCCAGGCCGTCCTCGGTTCGGCGGCGAACACGGTCTTCGCCCTCTCGCTGCTGGCGGCGGGCCTGTCCAGCTCGGCCGTCGGCACGATGAGCGGCCAGGTGATCATGCAGGGATTCCTCAAGTATCACATCCCCGTCTGGCTTCGCCGCGGATTGACGATGGCGCCCGCCCTGGTCGTGATCGTCGCCGGTTGGGACCCGACGCGGACTCTGGTGCTCAGCCAGGTGGTGTTGAGCTTCGGCCTGCCCTTCGCCATCGTGCCCTTGATTCTCTTCACGCGCCGCAAGGACGTGATGGGCCCGCTGGTCAACAGCCGCCTGGCGACGCTGTCGGCCTCGGCGGTTGCGGTTCTGATCCTGTCGCTGAACGCCTTCCTGCTCCATCAGTTTCTTTGGGGGAAATAGGCCATGCTCCGTCAGATCCTCGTTCCGCTGGATGGAACTCGGCTGGCCGAGGCCGTGCTGCCGCTGGCCGCCTCTCTGGCAGAGAAGGCCCAGGCTCGCGTGTCGCTGCTGCACGTCCTCGAGCGGGCCGCGCGGCCATCAGTCCACGGCCAGCCGCACCTGACCACCGCCGACGATGCCCAGGGCTACCTCGAGCGGATTGTCCGCGAGGAATTCCCACCCGGGGTGGCCGTCGACTGGCACGTCCACCGCCGGCCGGTCGGCGACGTGGCCCATAGCGTGGCCGACCATGCCGAGGAGTTGGAGCCGGACCTGATCGTGATGCTGGCGCATGGCCGGCCGACGATTGGTCAGCGGCTGTTCGGCACGGTCCCGCAGCAGGTGATCCGGCAGACGTCGACGCCCGTCCTACTGGTCCACGCGGCCCCCGACCGCCCCGCTCCCGACGCGTTCCAGCAGCTTGCCGTATCGCTCGACGGCCGGGCCGAGCATGAAGTGGCGTTGCCCCTGGCCGCCGAACTGGCTCGGCTCTACGCGGCCCCGGTCCGCCTCGTGATGGCCATTCCCACGCGGGGGATGCTGACGGGCACCCGTTCGGCCGTTGGCCAGCTTCTGCCCGCGGCGACGACGGAGGTTCTCGACCTGGCGGAGTTGCAGGGGGTCGAGTACCTGAGAGAGCAGGTCGAACGTCTCCAGGCCGCCGGCGTCGCCGCGGCGGCAACGATCGCCCGCGGCGATCCGGCCGACGTCCTTTCGCAGGCGATTCTCCAGTCGGGCGCTGACCTCGTGGCCCTGGGGACGCACGGCGCAGCCGGAACCGCCGCGTTCTGGTCGGGCAGCATGGGGCAAAAGCTCCTTGACCGGGTCTCCGCGTCCTTCCTCCTGGTCCCCGCCCCCGCCGCGCCGTAGGGTAGGATTGCATCCTGTCTCGCTCGCCGTAGGGTGGTGCAGAGCGAACCAGCCCGTGGCGTTGAAGCACTCAATGCGCGTTCCGAAGCCGGACTGCTCCGCACCGCCGAGACGGCAGCGCCGCCCCACCGCGAGCACGTTTGGTAGCACGGACTTGGATGCTGTCCGAGACAGGTTACGAACCTGTCCTACGACAGCTTGGTAGCACGGAATCTATTCCGTCTATCGTAGGAAGGACTGTGCCCTCTCTGCCGCAGGACAGTACTGCATTTCGACCGAACACCG
>JAMOAF010000414.1 GCA_023621895.1 Planctomycetota bacterium | reverse complement strand
TTCCCTCCTTTTAGGGGAGGAGTTGGCGCGGCGATCGCGCGCGATTCAAGCTACACTTGGTCAGTGGGCCACAAGATTCGGCAGCAGGGGCCGAGGGCGACCGATCCCTTTTTCCCGGCACGCGGGTTTGCCATCTCGTCCATCCGCGGTCTTTCACCGCGAGAATTCGGGCGGTCGCCACGGACGGCATTCGATGAACCACGTCTGCGGAAACCGCGCGGAAAGCCCCCCCCGCGCCGTGCGGTCGAAAGGTCTTTTCCATGCTTGTGATTTTGTTTGAAGACGCCCTGGTTCGGCAACTCTATCCGATCACGATCGGCCGTGCCGCCTTTGAGATCAGTTGCGGCAGCTGCCGGCTGATCGAGCTTGTCGAGCGGCTCGGTTTGCCGATCCGCGCGGCGGTGCGGCCCCACCTTCGCGGCGTCGTCGAAGATGACCAGCGGGGCACGGGCTCCGGCGACTCGGACGACGGGCCGATCCTGCTGGTCAACGCCCGGCTGGTGCCGTCGGTTCACGTCCTCCGGCATCTGGAAGACCTCGTTGGCAGCGCGTGCCCCTCGATCATCAGGTCGCCGAGCGGAGTGGCGGCGGCCTTGCTCTCCTCCGAGAGCCCAAGGCCGCCTCGCGACGCGTTCGGGGAGCAGTGGAACCAGTTTTTCGCTGATCTTCCCCTCGGGGCCGAGACGATCGACCTGCCGCTTTTCGAATATCCCCACGACCTGATCCGCCACCACATCGACATACTCCAGGCGAACCTGGAAGACCGCCTGCGGACCGGCGACTACGACGAGGTCCAACCGGGCGTGTTCGTCAAGCCGGGCGCGAAACTCGGCCAATACTGCGTCTGCGAGACGGACGAGGGGCCGATCGTGCTGGAGGAGAACGTCAGGATCGGCCCCTACTGCTACCTGAGTGGGCCCGTGCACCTGGCCGCCGCAGCGCGCGTGATCGAGCACGCGGCAATCAAAGACTTCGTCGCGCTCGGGCATACGACCAAGGTCGGCGGCGAAGTCGAACGGTCGATCGTCGAGCCGTATACAAACAAGCAGCACCACGGCTTCCTCGGGCACAGCTACCTGGGCAGTTGGGTCAACCTGGGCGCCGGCACCTCGAACAGCGACCTGAAGAACACCTACGGCACCGTGGCCATGGAGTACAACGGCGGCCGGGTGAATACGAACATGCAGTTCATCGGCTGCGTTGTCGGCGACTATGCCAAAACGGCCGTGAACACGAGCATCTTCACAGGCAAGACGATCGGCGCCTGCACGATGGTTTACGGTTTCGTGACGACCAACGTGCCGAGCTTTGTCAACTACGCCCGCAGCTTCGGCCAGGTGACGGAAGCTCCGGTCGACGTAATGATCGCCACGCAGCGCCGGATGTTCGCCCGGCGTTCGGTTGCCCAGCGGCCCTGCGACATCGACCTGCTTTACGCGATGTACGACTTGACGCGCCACGAGCGCCAGTTGGCGACACAGCCCTTGTCGCTGTAGGCGGGGAACCGGGTCAGAACAGAGTGCCGAACTTCGACACAACGGAGGTTTCCGATCGCGTGGGCGTCTCTCCGCGGACGTATTGGCGCCAAAGCCGCGCGTCGTGGCCAAGGTTTTCGCCGGTCGATTTCCGCAGGCTCTCCATGGCGACGTACTGCATGGCCGGATCGCGATCTTCGAGGGCCGAGCCGAGGGCGGCGACCGCTTGGGTCCCGCGCGTTCGGCCGAGAGCCTTGGCCGCGGCGAATCGGACCTGCTCGTCCACGTCGCTCGACAGGGCTCTGGCCAGTTCGTTTACCGCCTCTTCATCGGCGATGGCGCCCCAGGCGTCACATGCCGCGACGCGGACGTCGGAGTGGGAATCCTGCATCGCCGCCCGCAACGCCGCCCTGCCCTCGCTCGTACCGAGTGCTCCCAAGGTCTTGACGATTTCTGCTCGGATCAGGGGATCTTGCTCTTGGACGCAGCGATTGGCCAATTCCGAAGCGAGTCGCGAGGCGTCCGTGGGAGAGAGACTCCATGCTGCATCTCGCTGCCGGCGGAGGGTGGAAATCTGCTCGTGGGGCGGGACGAGTCCCGGCACAACATCGGTTTTTGGGGCCGGATGCGGGATCACTTTCCGCCATGCCGCCGCCCGACAGCCCATTCCGCCGAGCAGCCCCATCAGCAGGGCGAGCGACACGATCTGCCCTAAGTATCTGTAGTGCATTGAATTACGTCCGCCAATCGTGACCTGCCGCCGCGAGATCGGGTGCGCCAGGGTGGGGACTATAACAGACCCCTGCCGGCCGTGCCAAGATGGAATCTCGCGTAACGGATTTTGCCGGTGCCGTCCGCTTTTGCGCGCGTTGGTTGGGTTTGAAAAAGGTCAATAGGAGAATCTGAGAATTATGGTGAACCGACCGGCACGGGGCAGTTTGGTGGAGACAGGTCTCTCGGGGAAGGGAGCTGGCAGTCACCGACCAACTTGGCAATAATTGGACTCTGTTGTGTCTCCCTGTCTACAACGGACCTGCCAGCCCAAAGTCTTGCCCCATGCGACGCACAATCCCGCTGATTCTGGCCGCCGCCGTTTTTCTCTTCAGTCTTCCCGCGTCGGCGGCGCCGCCGGCTTCGCCGGTCGCCGGGGCAAACTCCGTCGAGGCCTATCGTGTCCGCTGGTGGGGCGTCGAGGGGTCGCAGCAAGACCGGCCGATCCACCACGTGTTGCGAATCGACAACGGGAAGTTCGAGCTCCGCCACGGAATCGTACCCGGCCGGCCGCTGGCCGACTATCGCCTGCCTTACTGGCCGATTCGGAGCTCTGTATCCGTGGTCAGCGGAGACGCCGAGGTGCCGCACGTCCCCCAGGTCAGCTATACCCTGGAAGGTCGTCGCCGCACGGAGAGTCTCGTTGTTCAAGAAGGCTTCGATTTGGCGAGCACGGGGGATGCCGACGCGCTGAAGGTCGCCAATCACGCAAGTCCTGGCCCTCTGTTGCAGGAGCACCTGTTCATCGTCCGCAAAGGCAGCCAGGCCCTCGAGGTGGTCGTCCGGGCAACAAACCGAGGGGAAAAGCCGCTCCGCGACGTGGCGCAGAACGTCTCATACCAGCAGGATTTCAACTGGAGCAGCTTCGGCGCCGCTGACCAGTCCGGCCAATACGAGCCGATCCGAGCTTCCGGCGAGCGGCGCGCCGCGGCGGCGTTCGCTTACTCTTCCGGCATGAAACGGGGTTACGAGATCATCGCCGGTGACGGCTGCGAACTGGCATTTCAACTCGATCCGGTGCTGAATCGTTGGCAAGTGTCGCTCGCTGGGCGCGCGGCGGAGCTGAAATCGGGAGAATCCCTCCAGTTGCATTACATCCTCCGCGTGCTCGGCGATGTCCCCAAGCACGTGGCCGCGGCGGACAGCGCGCCGAAGACCGACTCTAGCGCGCTCCAATTCACCAGGCTCGATAATCTGCCCTGGAAGCAGGCGCCGGTCGATCCGCGGCGCCGCATCACGTTGTCCCAGGTCATCGCCCGGCTGGAGCAGCCCAAGACCCGCGGCTTGAATCTGCGCACGAGCCGCGCTGGCGCTTTAAAGGACCTGGAGACCATGAAGCAGTGGGGGGCGAACCTGGTCATTCTGCCGCTCGGTGACGCGGAACGGCTCGGCGAGCAGGTCAGCCGCGCTCACGACTTGGGGATGGAAGTGTTTGTCCAGGGTCGGGGAGCGTTCGACAAAGGGCCGCCCAGCTTCGAGCCGCTATGGCAGGCGAATCTCTCCGCCGGGCAGATGCCCGACGCTTTCGGCCAGGATGAAGACCACCACTATTGGCACGCCCCTCTGCCGCCGCGCACGTTCGAGACCGAATTTGGCCACCCCATGGCACTGGCGACGCAAGAAGAAAAAACCCTCTACTGGAGCCGCTGCATGCGCGACAAGTGGGCTTCGGTCCTGGATCAGGTTCGCCGGCACGCGCCCGGGGGGAAGATCTGGTTTTACACCCCAGCGCCGGGCATCGCAAACGTCGACCCGCTCGACTGCTACGAAGTATTCTTCCGCACGATGGCCGAATTGGGCCCGCCACTGAGCGTATTCCCCTTCTATTACGGGATCGAATACAACCAGGCGGAATACATGGTGCGGCGGTGGAAAGACGCGGGCGCCCAGCGCGTCGTGTTTCTGCCGATGCGCGGGTTCCTCGCCCGCCCGAGCCAGTTCCTCCGCGTCGTCACGGCCGCCCGGCGCGGCGGCGCCGACGGCGTCTGCGGCTTTTCCTTCGCCGTGGGAGAGGAGCGGCCGGAAAACGCCTGGCAATGGAAGTCGGTGATGGTGGCCGGCTGGGCGAACTTTCCCACGCTGGAGCTCGACGCCGTCGCTTTCCTGGAAGAACCGGCCGAGTTGGTCGAGGCCCTGGCGTCCATGCCGGTTGCCGTGATCCAGCACGGCTGGGCGGGAGCTGGTGTGAAAGAATCTGTTGCCAGGCTCAACGAGCTGCTGCCGCGAGGAGCCGAGCTTGTCGATCATGCCAACGAGGAAGACCAGGCCGGCCGGCTGCTGGTGCGCGTCGGCGGCCCGGAGATCGTGGCCGACGGAGACTGGCCTTTCCGCTTCGAGGCGGATCACCCGGCCGGCGCCAAGGGAGTCGTCCAGATGGTTGGCCGGACGGTCAGCGTCTGCGGCCGCGATGCCGCGGCGGCCGATCATGCGCTCGCTCTGCTCGTTCGCTTCGCCGAGCTTGCCCGGGCGGAGTCGAGCAAGTGATTGCTTCGCGCGCCGTCGGCGGTATACTGGGGGTTCGCTAGCGCCGGCCGGGCAAGCTCGGGCATCGCTACCCCTCGGCCGGCATCGTCAACGCAAACAACTACTTCATGGAGACGCAACCATGCACCGTTTTGGATTCCTGCTCGTGGCGGCGGTTTCACTCGCGGCGGTCTCGGCCAGCGCCGAAGCGGCAGACGAGAAGCCCTTTCTGGCCGGAGCGGCAACGAGCAACATCACCCCGTGGCTGGGCGATGGGCTCGTGGGTAACTTCGGCACCCCGCCGCCCGCCAAGTATGTCCACGACGAGTTGCACGCGCGTTGCTTCGTCCTCGACGATGGCGCCACGCGGATCGCGCTGGTCGTCATCGACAACATCTACGTCAGCCGCGAAGTGCTCGATGAAGCCAAGCGCCAGGTGACCGAGGCGACCGGGCTGCCGGCGGACCGGATGCTCATGTCGGGCACGCATACGCACTCGTCGGTGAGCGCCCGGTGGCCGAATCCGCTCCAACCCGGGAAAGAATTCACCGAGTACCAGCGGCTCGTGGCCCATCGCATCGCCGACGGTGTGCGTTGTGCGATCTACAATCTCCAGCCAGCGCGAATCGCCTGGGGCACGGCCGACCTGCCGGGCCAGGTCTTCTGCCGGCGCTGGCTGCTCAAGCCGGGCGCCGAGTTGTTCAATCCCTTCGGCGAGCCGGACCGGGCCAAGATGAACCCGGGCAACCGCCCCGACCTGCTCAAGCCGGCCGGACCGGTCGATCCGCAGATCGCGTTTCTCGCAATCGAAACGGCCGACGGCCGGCCCCTCGGCCTGCTGGCCAATTACTCGCTGCACTACGTGGGCGGGACCGGACCAAATCACATCTCCGCCGACTATTTTGGCGCGTTCGCCGACCGCATCCAGCAATTGCTCGGCGCCGATCGGCTCGATCCGCCATTTGTAGGCGCCATGAGCAACGGCACCAGCGGAAATATCAACAACAACGACTACTCGAAGCCCGGCGAGAAACGTGAACGCTACGAGCAGATTCGGCGGGTGGCCGACCAGTGCGCCCAGGCCGTCTTCGAGCAATACAAGAAGCTCACCTGGCACGACCGCGTGCCGCTGGCGATGCGCCAGCGGGAACTGGAGTTGGCCGTCCGCAAGCCGACTCCCGCGCAGCTTGAACACGCTAGAAAGGTGCTGGCCGATCCCGATCGCCGCGATCAGTTCCCGCACGAGCGGAACTACGCCGCCAGAGCCATCCAACTGCTCGAATCGCCTGAGGCGGTCCGCGTCATGCTCCAGTCCGTGCGGATCGGCGAGCTGGGCATCTTTGCCATCCCCTTCGAGGTGTTCTCCGATATCGGCCTGGAACTGAAGGCCCGCAGCCCCTTCAAGCCCAGCTTCACGATCGAGCTGGCCAACGGCGGCTACGGGTACCTGCCCACTCCCGAGCAGCACAAGCTCGGGGGTTACGAGACCTGGCTGGGCACCAACAAGGTGGAGGAGCAGGCCTCGGTCAAGATC
>JAMOAF010000733.1 GCA_023621895.1 Planctomycetota bacterium | reverse complement strand
TACGGCGACGACGTCGACCACTGCGTCGACTTGATCAAGCGCGTCGATTCTCCGCGAATGAAGCTGCTGTTCGATATTTACCACGTGCAGATCATGAACGGCGACGTGGTTCGGCGAATTCGGCAGTACATCGACTACATTGGCCATGTTCACACCGCCGGAGTGCCCGGCCGCGGGGAAATGGACGACACCCAGGAAATCAATTACCCGGCGGTGCTCCGCGCGCTGGTCGAAGCCGGTTACAAGGGCTTCGTCGCCCAGGAATGCATTCCCACCTGGGAAGACAAGCTCGGCACGCTCCGCCACGGGGCATGGGTGATGGACGTCTGACCGGCTGCGCGCGACTGCCGGCGGTTCGGATTGTGGCCGGGCCGCTGGCGAGAGCCCCTCAGGCGCCAAGATCTTCGCGGAGGCGTCGAAGCTCCTCTTCCGTCTTCTCGTGCGCCGCCGCCAGGCCGTCAAGATCGGTTCGCAGTTGGGCCACTTCCCGCCGCAATTCTTCAACGAGTTGCCCCAACCCCTCCGCCGCTTGGCGGTCCGATACGGCAGGCTCGCGGCGGGCGGGGGGCGGTCCCGCGGCGGGCGGAGGCGGCTGGCGATCCGCCGCGGCGTCGAATCCTGCCGCGGTCACCGGCCCATGCTGCGCGCGGATTCTCGCGAGTTCTTCCGCCGGGTAGAGCCCGTGCGTCACGACCTGGCCCCGGCCCTCGGGGGTCAGCGCCACGACAAGCCCTTTTCCCTTGAGTGACTCGAGAATCGCCTGCATCGCGGACAGGTCGGGAATCGGGTCCATCCGCGACGCGCGGCCGCGCAGCTCGCCGACCGTCTGCGGCCCGCGGAGCAGCAACTCGGCCATCACGGACAGTTCGACCTTGTCGACGCCGAGCCAGTCGTACAAGTAGTGGCGGAACTTGTCGACCCGGCCGCTCCCCTCGATCACGCCCGCGGCGCCCACGCGGCGAAGCCGCTCGAGCGACTCCTCCACGTCGTCGGCCGTCAACTCCATGGACGGGAAACGATTGCTCTTCTGATTGCAGCCGGTCGTGATCGCGTTGAGCGTCATCGGGTAGGCCGAGGGCGTTGTCTTCGCTTTCTCGATCAACACGCCGGCGACCCGCCGATCGATCCGCGAAAGCGGCTGCCAGCGCGGTTGCGGCTCATGACTTCCGGGAGACGCGGTTTCTTCCAGCATCCGTGTGCCTCGTTGACGCGGGTTGGCGTTGGCGGCGCGCGGGAGACGGGCTGTCGCGGACCACCGGCCCCAATTCCAACAACTCGCCGCCCGTGCACCGGGCAAGCTGTTTCTATAACCTTTCGCGGACCCGATGTAAATCACTCCCCATCCGCGGCGGCCCACGCCCCGGACGGCCAGGTGGCCGCACGAACCGATCGCCCTCGAAACGAGCGGTTGACCAGGCACCTGCGAAGCGATATACAAGGGGGTTTGCCCGAAACAGCCAGATGCGGAACGCCGCGTGCGCAGCCGGGCAGCAGAGGAACGAGGAGGCGGATCGTTGAAAGATCAAGTCGTGTTTGATGGTCTGCGCATCGATCAGGCGAAGTACGGCCTGGGTGTGTATGCGACGAAAAGTTTTGCCGCGGATGAGTTCGTCGGCCAGGTTCACGGGAGCGTGATCTGCGATCCGGACCACAGTTCGGAGTATTGCATCGCGCTGACGGATCGCGTTTGCCTGGAGCCCGCCGCCCCCTTTCGATTCCTGAACCACAGTTGCGAACCAAACTGCATCCTCTGGCAGTTGGAAGTCGAGGACGATCTCGGCGAGTTCGTCGGCACCGAGCTCTGGGTGGAGACGCTCAAGCCGATCATTGCGGGCGAACAGCTCACGATCGACTACGCCTGGCCCGCCGGAGGCGCGATCCCCTGCCACTGCGGCAGCCCGACCTGCCGCGGCTGGATCGTCGACGAACATGAGCTGAAGAACCTCCCCGAGCAGGGCCCGCAACGCCCCGATGGCTCGGCCAGCGCCGCCTAAGGCCGCGCACCTCGTGTTCTGCCCGGGGTCGGCCGTGAGCTGCTTTCTGACCAGCGGCCGCGCGAGAGCCTCTTCGACTGCCTCGCGTTTCCCGCTCGCGGAGGGCGGGCCGGCTGATCGAGATCGACCTTTTTTCCCGCATATCCCGGCAGACCGTGACAGTCCCTGCCGATTCCGGCCTGGATAATCAGGGCGGAAACGGGCTGTTTTTCGCGTTCCTCGCCACACGGGCTGGATGCCAATTACCATGGAAGGGAGAGTGGATCGCCGACCAATCACCGAGAAGGATTGGAATCATGAGAGACAAGACCGGCCGGCCAGCACGCCATCGCAGCACGCGGCGCTCGATCTTTGAATCGCTCGAGCCCCGGATGGTCCTCAGCGGCGTCTCCTTGGCCGGCGGCGCCGAATGGACAGAGGGCGCCTTGATGGCGGCCGACGCGGCCTTCTCCTCCACTTCACTCGCGGCGAGCCATCCGGCGGGCCAGACCACCGGTTTGCCGGAGCGATTCGCCTCGGCCGAGGATTTGGAGCAGTATCTGATCGACGACGCGCTGGACCGCTGGAAGCTCCTGTTCGGCAAGCCGGTCCCGATGAACGTGTTTCTCCAGCCGCTTCCGGTCGACCTGGCGGGGGCCGAAGGGGTCTTCGACAGCCATTCGGAGACGAACGTTCAGGTGGCGGGCGTTGACGAACCCGACCGCGTGGAGACCGATGGCCGTTACCTCTATTCGCTGGCAAGGCATGAGCTGACGATCCTCGATATCGGCGAGGGGACCGAACCGACCCTGGTCGCACGCTTGGCGATGACCGGCGATTCCCAAGGAATGCTCTTAAGCGGCGATCGCCTGACCGTGTTCAGCAGCTTCACCGGTCCTGAACAGCGGTCCGCGATCACGATCATCGACGTTTCCGACCCCACCCGGCCGTCGATCCTGGAGCGTACGCTGGTCGATGGCCAGTACGGCGGCGTTCGGGCGGTCGGAGACCAGGTTTTCCTGGTGATCCGCGACGATTTCTTCTTGCCGCCGCCAATGGCCAAGGTTGGCCAGTCGCTCTATGACGTGGACGCCGGCGTCTCGGCGCCATTTCTGGAAGGCTGGTTGCGTGGTGGTTCGGAACCAATCTATGAAACGCGGGAAGAGTATCTCGCCCGCATCGAGGACCAGGTGCTCCAGCTGGTCATGCCGGCGCGCGCGACTTTCCAGGGCTCCGGGGAACCGATCGATTCAGGCTGGCTGCTCGACCCGTCCGACGTCTACCGCCCGGAGAGCGAGGGTGATATCGTGCTTGCCTCGGTGGTCGTGTTCAACCCCGCCGGCGATCAGGCGGGACCGGCCGGCGCGGTCGCCGTCGCGGTCTCGGGCGCCGCCACGGAGATGTATCTGTCCAGCGAGGGCCTGTTCGTGCTCAATTCACGGATCAACCGCTGGTCGGAGACCTTTGGCGGGGCGACTTACCTGAACTCTGCCGAAGAAACCTCGATCTTGAAGTTTACCCTCGACGCCCAGACGGGCGGCCTCGATCTGTCGGCAAAGGGAAGCGTCCCCGGCCGCCTGCTCGACCAGTTCTCCTTCGATGTCGAGGGGGGACGGCTCCGCGTGGCAACAACCTCGGGCGACCGGGCGGATGCGGAAAACAACCTGTTCGTCCTCGAGCAGAGCGGCGACACCTTCCAGCAAGTCGGCCAGATTGTGGGTATCGCGCCGGGCGAGCAAATCTACGCCGCCAGGTTTCTCGGCGAGCGAGCCTACCTCGTCACATTCCAGAACACCGATCCGCTGCTGGCTATCGACTTGAGCAATCCGGCGGAGCCCAAAATCGCCGGCGAGCTGGAGATTCCGGGATTCTCCAACTACCTACAGTCGATCGGCGGCGGTTATCTTCTCGGGCTCGGGCGCATGGCCGATCCGGCGACGGGGCAGTTCGCCGAACCACAGATTTCACTGTTCGATGTGTCCGACATCGGCAATCCAGAGCGGGTGGACGCCGCCACGATCCCGACGGGCCGTGCCGGCGGATTGAACCTGTTCGCGGACCACCACGGCGTCGCGTATTTTTCGGAGTATGGCGTGCTCACGGTGGTCGCGCCGGTTGCAGAGCAAACGGGTGAGACGGCGCTTTGGGTCTACAAAATCGACACCGCCGCCTCCGGCGCCGAGGGCGATCGGGCAATCACCCATCTGGCGACGATCGAGCACGACTCGGACTCTGGCCAGTTCGGCTCGCGCGTCAGCCGGGCGGTCCGCATCGGCGAGCGGCTCGTGGTCGTCTCCGACCGTTTGGTCACCGTGCACGATCTCGTGTCGCCCCAGGCGGCCCTGGCGAGCGCCGATCACGGTTCGACCTGGCTGGAACGGGTCGCGTATAAAGAAATCGGCAATCTCGCGCCCTCGGAGGGCGATCGCCTGTTCTGCCTGGAGGCGAGCACCACCGGTCTTTTGACCTTTGACGCCCAGTTCGAACGGACTGCCGAAAGCGACGCCACGCTCACGCTCTACGACGCCCAGATGCGGGAACTGGCGGTCTCCGTGAACAACTATCCCTGGGCCGAGGCGAGGCTCGACTGGCGGGCGGAAGCCGGCCAGAGGTTCTACCTGAAGGTCTCCGGCACGGCCAGCCAGGTCGATCTGCGGATTGTCAACGCCGTGAGCTTCTCCGGCGAATTTCCCGATGGCGTGCTCACGATCACCTGCCCAACGACCGACTGCGCGATCGAATATGAGGTCTACTGGTATGCCGCCGGGGGCAACCCCTGGGAAGACGGCTGGAAGACCTGTGCTTTCACCAGGCGGCAGAGCCTCTCGATCGCCGGCGTCCATTACGACCTGGGCATGAACACCCCTCGCGTGGTTATCGAAGGTCACGGCTCAAACACGCTCGTGGTCGATGTCTCCTGGATTTCCTTGGGCAAGGCGGACCGGGGCGATATCATCGCCGATTTGGGCGACGGGTGGGGAACGATCTACTCAACCGGTCCCGCGTTCGGCTGGCGGGCCGACGGCGAGGGGATTCCATTCGAAATGACCGTGCGCGGATTCCGCGAAATCACCGTCAACAACGGTGACGTGGCAAAATTGCGAGGCTCGCAAGGGAACGACACGTTCACCGCCCGGCCCGGCAACGCCGTGATGGAGACCCCGAAGGGAACAGTCACCGTCAACGGTTTCGGCGAGGTGCACGGTTACTCGTCGCCGGGGCAAGACGACGTGGCGGTGTTCTACGACGCGCCGGGCGACGATTTCTTCGTGGCCACGCCCGAGTATGCGAAGATCTCCGGTGAGGACTATTTCGCCCGAGCCAAGGGCTTCCGCTACACCCACGCCTATTCGACGTCGGGTGGCATCGACGAGGCCAAGCTGAAGGACTCGCCGGGCGACGATTGCTTCATCGCCACGCCCGAGGCCGCCCGGCTCCGCGGGAGCGACTACAACAACCGGGCGAAGTTCTTCCGATACGTGCACGCTTACGGAAGCGGTGGCGTGGACGAGGCCCGGTTCGTTGATTCGCCCGGTGCCGATTCGTTCGTCGCCACGGCCCAGTACGCCAAGCTGCAAGGGAGCGGTTTCGCCAATCGGGCCAAGTTCTTCGACAAGGTCCATCTCCGCGCCGGAAACGGCGCTGACACCGCCGTGCTGCGCGACGCTGTCTTGACCACGCCCGGAAGCGGCCCGTTGGCGGAGGACAAGCCGGTGGCGGTCGCCTGGCTGTACGGGCTGGAACTCTGCGAGCTGCGCGGCAAGGCGTCTGACGAGCGGCCCAACGCCGAGACAGTCGACCAACTGCTGGCTTACTGGATCGCCTGAGACATATATAGTTGTCAGGCGGGGGTGCCCGGGCGGACGGAATGGCACATTGCCAGAAGCTGTTCGACCGCCGCGCGGATCTCTTCTTCCGGCCTTGATTCGGCAACCGCTGCCTCGACCTCGCCCGCATAGGGCCCAAGCGGAGCGAATCCGAAACTGTCGGCTGCTCCCCTGATTTGTCGCGTCGCGCGGCGTAGGCCTTCCCAATCCTCGGACTGGAGCGAGTTGAGGATCGACGCGGCCCGAGCGGGCATCTCCTCAACAAACTGCTCGACGATCGCGTTCAGGTCCGGATCCTCAGCGAACGCGGAATAAAGGGGCGGCTGACTCTGGACAACGGACTGCATCGGGATGTCTCCTGACGATAGGTCCCAGGATCTTGACGATTGGGCAGGCGTCTTCTTTTGAAGCCTAGCTTATCGCCTGGCTGCCAAGCTGGAGCTTGGGAACCAGAGGCAGAGCTCGAGC
>JAMOAF010000071.1 GCA_023621895.1 Planctomycetota bacterium | reverse complement strand
CGTATGATGTGCAAAGCTGTACCCTCTCGCTCGCCGGAGAACCCGCTCGATGCCCTACGAGGCCTGGCTGACCCTGTCGGTGGTCTTCTGTTCGTTCGTGTTACTGGCGATGAACTGGGCCCCGCCGGATATCGTCTTCGTGGGGGGAGCGGCGCTGCTGGCGCTGGTCGGAGTCATTTCACCCGCCGAGGCCTTCGCGGGATTTTCAAACCAGGGGATGTTGACGGTTGCGGTGATGTTTGTGATTGCGGCCGGGCTGCGCGAGACCGGGGTCTTGGACTACCTGGGACAGCGGATGCTTCGCCGCGCGGGAACCGAGCGGAGCGTGCTGGCAAGGCTGGCGGCCGTCGTTTTGCCGACATCCGCATTTCTAAACAACACGCCGATCGTCGCGATGTTCGTGCCAGTGGTCTTGGACTGGAGCCGCCGCAACCAGGTCGCGCCGTCGAAGCTGCTGATCCCCCTCTCGTACCTGGCGATTCTCGGGGGAACCTGCACGCTGATCGGCACTTCGACGAACCTCGTCGTCAACGGGCTGATGATCGAGCACGGCGTTGGGGGGATGCACCTGTTTGAGCTGAGCCTGATCGGAATCCCTTATGCGATCGTCGGGCTTGTTTTCCTGCTGACGATCGGGCGCTGGCTGCTCCCGGAACGCAAGGAGTTTCTCGAGCAGCTCGGCGAGTCGCGCCGTGAATACCTTGCCGAGATGCTCGTGCAGTCGAACTGCCGCCTGGTGGGCGAGAGCGTGGCGGAGGCCGGCCTGCGGCAGTTGCCCGGCCTGTACTTGATCGAGATCGACCGCGAGGGCAAGATTCTCGCCCCGGTCGGTCCCGACGAGACGATCGAGGCGAACGACCGGCTTGTTTTCACCGGCATCGTGAGCAGCATCATCGAACTGGAGCGGACCGCGGGGCTGGTCCCGGTGGCCGATCCGGCCTACGAGGTCTCGCCGGTGCGGCAGCGCGGCCGGCGGCTCTGCGAGGCGGTGATCTCCGAGAATTCGCCGCTGGTGGGCAAGAACATCCGCGAGGCCGATTTCCGCGCGACCTACGGAGCCGCCGTCGTCGCCGTCCACCGCGGCGGCGCCCGGCTGGAACGCAAGGTGGGCGACATCCGCCTGCGTGCGGGCGACACCCTGCTGATGCAGACCGGGCCGCACTTCCTGCGCGCCTACCGCAACGACCTCGCCTTCTACCTGGTCAGCGACGTGGCCGACTGGCGACCTCTGCGGAGCGATCGGGCATGGATCGCGATGGTCCTCTTCCTGGTCCTGATCGGGTTGATGACCAGCGGGCTGGTTCCCATCGTGCTGGCCTCCGCCGCGGTTGCCGTGTTGATGGTCGCCACCGGATGCATCTCGTCCGGCGAAGCCCGGCGGAGCATCGAGTGGCAGGTGCTGATCACGATCGCGGCGGCCTTCGGCGTCGGATCCGCCCTGGAAAACTCCGGCGCCGTCGCGACCATCGCCGGCGCGATGGTCGAATCGACAAAGACCTGGGGGCCGGTCGCCATCCTGGCCGTCTTCTACCTGTTGGGATCGCTGCTGACGGAATTGATCACCAACAACGCGGCCGCCGTGCTGCTGTTTCCCTTCTGCCTGGAAGCCGCCCGGCTCTACGGCGTCAGCCCCCGGCCCTTTCTGATGGCCCTCGTGCTGGCCGCCTCGGCCAGCTTCATGACGCCGATTGGATACCAGACGAACATGATGGTCTACGGGCCGGGCGGGTACCGGTTCACCGACTTCCTCCGAGTCGGAATTCCCTTGAATCTCCTCCTTTGGCCGATCGCCACGGGCCTGATCCCGGTCTTTTGGCCGTTCTGAAGCCGATCGCGAATGCGACTGCCGCGCGGCACGTCGAAGAACACCCGGCTCATGCCTAATCCGGCCTTCGCGTCAGATCGTGTAGTCTTCCACGAACAGGCGCGAGTCCCGCGGCGTCACGAAGACCTTCTCGCCCACGGTGCAGGGATGCTGCCGGTAGCGCTCGTGCGACATCTCGACGTAGATCGGCTGATTGTTTTCGCCGGCCAGTTCGATTTTCACAATCGGCCCGGCCAACTGCACGCGCGTGACATGCCCGCGGAGCCCCGACCGCCCCTCGCCGTCGGGTTGAATCTCCAGGTCGTGCGGCCGGATCAGCAGCCGCGCGCTCTCGCCGTCGATTTGCAGACCGCCGGGCGGCTCGATGACCATCGATCCGAAGACGGCTCGGCCGGCTTCCACTCGGCCGTGGAACAGGTTCACGTTGCCAAGGAAGTCCATCACGAAGGCGCTGGCCGGCTGGTGGAAGACCTCGTTCGGGGTGCCGACCTGCTCGATCCGCCCCTGGTTCATGACCACGATCCGGTCGGCCACCTCGAGGGCCTCCTCCTGGTCGTGGGTGACGAACAGGCTGGTCACGTGAATCTCGTCGTGGAGCCGGCGGAGCCAGCGCCGAAGCCCTTGGCGAACCTTGGCGTCGAGTGCTCCGAAGGGTTCGTCCAGCAGCAGCACCTTGGGCTGGATGGCCAGCGCCCGGGCGAGGGCGACCCGTTGCCGCTGGCCCCCGGAGAGTTGCCAGGGGTAGCGGCGCTCGAGCGTTTCAAGCTGGATCAACCGGAGCAGCTCGCGCACGCGGGCGTTGATTTCGGCCTTCGTCGGGCGGCTCGGCTTGGGGCGGACCCGCAACCCAAAGGCAATATTCTCGAAGACGGTCATGTGCCGGAACAGGGCGTAGTGCTGGAACACGAAGCCGACCCGCCTGCGGCCGACGGCCTGGCGGGCCACGTCCTGGCCGTCGAAAAGGATCGCGCCGTCGTCGGCGAGGTCAAACGCTTCCAGCCCGGCGATGATCCGCAGGAGCGTCGTTTTCCCCGAGCCCGAAGGCCCCAGCAGGGCGACCAGCTCTCCGTCCGGGACGTGCAGCGACACGCCGTCCAGCGCGAGGAAGTCGCCAAAACTCTTGCTGACGTTGCGGACCTCGATGCTCACCGTTCAGCCTCCGCGGCAGCGGCGGTTGGCGGCGTGAAAGCTTCTTCCGATTCGCCTTGCGTCCGCCACTCGACCAGCGCCTTCAAGACCAGCGTCAGCAGCGCCAGCATCGCCAGCAGCGAGGCGACGGCGAACGCGGCCACGAAGTTGTATTCGTTGTAAAGAATCTCCACGTAGAGCGGCATCGTGTTGGTCTGCCCGCGGAGATGCCCCGAGACGACGGAAACCGCGCCGAACTCGCCCATCGCCCGCGCATTGCAGAGGATCACGCCGTAGAGCAGTCCCCATTTCACGTTCGGCAGCGTCACCCGCCAGAAGGTCTGCCAGCCGCTCGCCCCGAGCACCAGCGCGGCTTCTTCCTCCTCGGTCCCCTGCTCCTGCATCAAGGGGATGAGTTCCCGGGCGACGAAGGGAAACGTCACGAAGACCGTCGCCAGCACGACTCCCGGCACGGCGAAGATGATCTGGATTCCGCGGCCGGCCAGCCACGGCCCGAACCATCCCTGCAACCCGAACAGGAGCACGAAAATCAGTCCCGAAATGACCGGCGAGACGGCGAAGGGCAGGTCGATCAGCGTGACGAGCAGGCTCTTGCCGCGAAACTCGAACTTGGCGATTGCCCACGACGCCGCCAGGCCGAAGACGAGGTTCAGGGGGACGGCGACGGCCGCGACCAGGAGGGTCAGCCGGATTGCCGACAGGGCGTCGCGGTTCTGAAAGCTTTCCAGGTAGGCTCCCAGGCCCTTCCGCAGCGCTTCGGTAAACACGGCGACCAAAGGGACGCCGAGAAACAAGAGCAGGAAGCAGAGCGAGGCGCAAGTGATCAGCCACTTGACCCAGGTGGGATCGCCCTTGGCGGCGAGTCCCGCGGCGACGCGGCGGCCTCGAAGTCGCGATTTGGCGGTTCCGCCCACGGGTCAGCCCTCCGCGGCGTGGCGGCGCGCGCTCCACCACTGAACGGCGTTGATCAGGAACAGAAGCAGGAACGACAGCACGAGCATCGCCGACGCGATCGCCGTCGCGCCCGCGTAGTCGTATTGCTCCAGCTTGACGAGAATCAGCAACGGCACGATCTCGGTCTTCATCGGCATGTTGCCGGCAATGAATACGACCGAGCCGTATTCGCCCAGCGCGCGGGCGAAGGCCAGGGCGAAGCCGGTCAACAGTGCGGGCAGGATGGCCGGCAGGATCACGCAGCGGAACGTCTGCCAGCGGCCGGCGCCGAGGCTGGCCGCCGCTTCTTCCACTTCCGGATCGAGGTCCTCCAGGGCCGGCTGCAAGGTCCGGACGACAAACGGCAGGCCGATGAACACCAGTGCGATCGTCACTCCCAGGGGGGAGAAGGCGGCCTTGATCCCGAGCGGCTCGAGCCACCGCCCGATCCAGCCGCCCGGCGCGTAGACCGTCGTCAGGGCGATCCCGGAGACGGCGGTGGGCAGCGCGAACGGCAGATCGACAACCGCGTCGATCACGCGCTTGCCCGGAAACGAGTAACGCACGAGCATCCAGGCGACGCCGAGGCCGAAAAACGCGTTGATCGCCGCCGCCGCCAGCGAAGCCGCCAGGCTCAGCCGGAACGAAGCGAGCACCCGCGGGCTGGCGATCGTCTCCCAGGCGTGCGCCCACGGCGCCGCGGCCGTCTTGAGGAACAGGGCCGAAAGGGGCACGAGCACGACCAGGCTCAGGTAGAGGATCGTGTAGCCAAGCGTCAGGCCGAAGCCGGGAATCACCCCGCGGCGTTTGCGGAAGGTCTTTGCAGTCGGCGCGGGCACCTAGGGTCTCCGTATCATGCCAGCCGGGGTTGGCCGCGGCCGACCCCGGATCGGTTCCCGAAAGGGGTGGGCGCAAGCGCGGCTACTTGCCCTTGGTGTAAATCTGGTCGAACACGCCCCCATCGGCGAAATGTTCCCGCTGAGCCTTTTGCCAGCCGCCAAACACCGTGTCGATGCCGACCAGCTCCAACGCCGGAAACCGCTTGAGGTCCTCCGGGTCGGCGTGTTCCGGCGCCACGGGCCGGTAGTAGTGTTTGGCGACCAGGCGCTGCCCGGCGGGGGAGTAGAGATACTCAAGATAGCCTTGCGCCAACGCGCGCGTGCCGTGCTCGTCGACCCATTTGTCGACAAGCGTCACGGGCGGCTCGGCCAGCATGCTGATCGAGGGGACGATGATCTCGAACTTCTCCGGCCCGAGTTCGTTGACGGCGAGGAATGCCTCGTTTTCCCAGGCCAGAAGCACGTCGCCCATGTTTCTCTGGGCGAAGGTGTTCGTCGAGCCCCGCGCGCCCGAATCGAGCACGGGAACCTGCTGGAACAGCCGGGTGACGAACTGCCGCGCCTTCGGCTCGGCGGCGGCCACCTCGGCCGCGTGCTGCGGGTCGCCGACCTTGCCGAGGTCGCCAAGCTCCTTCTTGAGGGCATACGCCCAGGCCGCCAGATAATTCCAGCGGGCGCCTCCGGAAGTCTTCGGATTGGGCGTGATCACCTCCACGCCCGGCTTGACAAGATCACCCCAGTCGCGAATCCCTTTCGGGTTGCCTTTCCGGACCAGGAAAACGATCGTCGAGGTGTAGGGGCAACTGTTGTGCGGGAGGCGTTTCTGCCAATCGGCGGGCAGCAGCCCGGCGTTTTCGGCAATCGCGTCGATGTCGTACGCCAGGGCGAGCGTGACCACGTCGGCCTGCAACCCGTCGATCACCGCTCGGGCCTGCTTGCCGGCCCCGCCATGCGACTGGGTGACCACCACGGTCTGGCCCGTCTGCTCCTTCCAATAGTCGGTGAAAGCCTTGTTGAAATCCTGGTAGAGCTCCCGCGTGGGGTCGTAGGAGACGTTCAGCAGGGCGGCCTCTCCGCCGGCCGCGCCGCCCCCTCCCGGCGTGGAAGTCCCGCAGCCCGACAGGCTCAGCACAAACAACAAGAGACTGGCGACCAAGTAGCGGCCGCGAACGCCAGGGCGGACCATTCTCCCAATCCTTTCGAAGGTTCGCGAAATCCTCAGAGGCCAGGCTCGCGGCATTAACCCGTCCACTCAAGCCACCCGCACCGAGGTGCGAGCGGCCGGGGGCTCGCAGCGGGCAGCCTCGCCGCTTGGCGCAACCGCCCCCACGGCGGTTCGGCCGGACACCGCGCCGGGCGATCGGGACAAATGATGCAGGCGCGCCTGATGGGAGGCAGTCCCGCGGCTCGCCGCGCCACTGGCCGACGCTCGCGCGATGAACACCAAGGGCCGCGCAAGCCGGAGAGCGAGACTGCCTAATTCCTCAAACGTGCCGAGCAGAACTTGTTCGCCCGCATCCAAC
>JAMOAF010000314.1 GCA_023621895.1 Planctomycetota bacterium | reverse complement strand
AATCAAGCTCTCGCGGAACGTCGCGGGGTCGGCCGCCCGTAGGGTGGTGCAGAGCGTACCAACCCGCGGCGGTTGAAAGGACCGCCCTGGTTGCCAGGAACCGAGCGAATTGGCACAGCCGAAACGCCAGCGCCGCCCCACCGAGCGCCCACCACAAGACACCGCGCCGCGCGTAGGGTGGTGCAGAGCGTACCAGCCCGCGGCGATTGAAAGGACCGCCCTGGTTGCCAGGAGCCGAGCGAATTGGCACAGCCGAAACGCCAGCGCCGCCCCACCGAGCGCGTCCCGCAAACGTTCAGCGGCGCCTCGCGGTGGGCCGCCGCTGCCGCCGTGGTTGTGCGGGCTTTCTCTCTGATTGTGCGCCGGAAGGCAATCCGGCCCGCCGTGGGATGGACCGCGTTGGACCACCCTACGCGCGTAAGGCGTCGCGCAAACGTTCAGCGGCGCCTCGCGGTGGGCCGCCGCTGCCGGCGTGGTCGTGCGGGCTTTCTCTCTGATCGTGCGCCGGAGGGCAATCCGGCGTGCCGCGGAATGGACCGCGCTGGACCACCCTACGTCCTGCCAATCCATTGCTTCCCGGGGTGTGAATGGCTACAAATTCAGGAACGCGCCGCGCCGCTTTGGATAACAGAACCGGCTCTCTCGCACCACCCCAGGAGTCATGCAATGAGACATCTCTTTCTTGGCGTCGTTGCACTTGCCGTGGTCGGCGTGGTTGTCCAACCCGCCGCGGCCCAGCCCGCTGCGAGCCGCTCCGGCGGCTCGGGCTTCGACTTTGGCGGAAATACTGAGTTTGACAGCCCGCCGCTGGGCAAGACCGCCGGGGAGAAGCAAGCATTGGCGGTGCTCGAGGAGATGAGCAAGGGAACCTGGTATCTGAATGTGACCACGCGCGAAGGGCGGCTGCTGCGGCAATTGGTCGAGGCCGTCGGCGCCAAGCGAGTCGTCGAGGTCGGCACCTCCAGCGGCTATTCCAGCATCTGGCTGGCCTTGGGTTTGCGCTCGACCGGCGGCAAGCTGTTTACGCACGAGATCGATCCGGAAAAGATCAAGTTGGCAAAGGCCAATTTCAAGAAGGCCGGGGTCGAAGATCTGATCAAGATCGTTGAAGGGGATGCGCACGAGACGGTCAAACAGCACAAGGAGACGATCGACCTGGTGTTCCTCGATGCCGACAAGAAAGGCTACATCGATTACTTGCAGACGCTCCTGCCGCACGTGCGCCCGGGAGGCTTGATCCTTGGCCACGACATGAAACGGCCGCGGCCCGATCCGCGCTATATCGAGGCGATCACGAAGAGTGCGGACCTGGAGACTTCGTTTCTGATGATGGAAAGTTACGGCATCAGCATGACGCTCAAGAAGCGGTAGACCGGCGTCTTCTACGGAAAGGCGGCAAGCATGGCGTTGATTCTCGCCGTGAACGCTCGCGGACGAAGGGGCCGCGGGGCAGTCCTTATCATTGCGCTGCTTGTGCTGGCTTGGCCGGGCGCAGCGCCGGTCTTGCCGGCCGAGCCCGCGGCCAAGATCAAGAACCCCTTCTACGAGCGGCCGGCCTGGCGGCTCTGGACGGAGGACCAGACGCCGGTGGCGTATGCCAACCGCAAGGAGATCAAGGACCGGACGATCGTCGAGCGCGAGTTTGCGCCGCCGCCGGTGAGCGACCGGAAGTATCCGGATTTCTCTCAGGGCCCCCAGGGCGCGGCCGGGCTGCCCCTGCTCAAGGTCTTTCCCCGCCCGCCAGAGACCGCCGGTTTCTGGGACGACTGCTATGCCACGATGGACGGCGCGCACACGAACATCCCCACTTCCTGGAGCGACGGCCGCCAGAGCATCACGCTTGCTGGGCAGTTCATCAACGTCAACTACGGATTTGCCTTCAATCCGGCAGGCCGTTTCCGGCTCGGGGTGAATTTCACCAGCCAGTCGTTTGCCTATCGCGGCCGCCATATTGTCGACGACTTTGCCAGCAACGACGATACCGAGCGGAACTTCTTCTTCGCCAATTGCCTCAGGGCAACCCCCGCTCATGCCTCCTACGAGGACAAGCGGCCCGAGAAAGTGCTGGACCTCTACGATGGCCTGTTCGGCCACTCCTATCACTCGCTCGGTCAGTCGGGCAGCGAGACGCCGGCGCTCTTGAAGATGATGCTTGCCGGCGGCTGCATGTCCAGGAGCACGAAGGATTCGCTCAAACGCAATGGGGCCTACGCGATCCCGCTGCTGACGATCTTCAAGGCGGCTCTGCCCTACGTGGATGCCGAGGGCAAGGAGCTGCCCTTCGAGAGCGAGCTGCGGCACCGCCCGGCCTATTGTTCCAGCGGCGAGATTCCTCACCCGCATTACTGCCCGGCCAATCCGCACTACCACAGTTACGACGAGACCGCCCACCTCAGGCGGATGATCGAATTGGCCCGGAATATGGAGGTCGCCCCGCCCGTGGCGATCCTCAAGTTGCTGGAGCTTTGCGTCGAGAAGGACGGCAAGACGATCCGAAGCGGCGCGGCGGAGGACCCGCGCATCAAGAGCGCGAACAAGACGCTCGTGCGAATCTGGGGACGCCCCGGGGAGACGATCACGGCCCGCATCAGCCTGCGAGAAAGCTACGATCTGGAGGATCGCAAGCTGACCTACGCGTGCCACGGCGTCTATCCGAACCAGCGGAACGTGGCCATCGAAAAGGACAACGAGCCGGGCGTCTTTCGCATCCGCGTCGAACACGATCCGAAACTGCCCAAGGGCCGCATCCCGGTCGTCCTCTTCGCTGGCAACGGCGCGGGGCTTCCCAGCAACCCTGTGTTCGTGAACTTTTATTGGCCCGAGGAAAACGAACTGGACGACTATCCGCACGAGCCGGACGAGTTGTCCAAGGAGAAGCAGGACGAGCTGAAGAAGCTCAACCGCCCCGAGGTCACGCAAAACCTGCGGCCGCTGCTCGGCGCGGATCTGCCTTGCGACACGGCGTTCGGCCGACCTGGCGAAACGGTCCGTTTCCGTCTCGATGCTCGCGACCCCGAGGGTTTCCCGGTGATTTTCTATCGCTGGCCGGGAGAGGTGGGAAGGCTGCTGGGTGATCAATTCAGTTTCACCGTGCCCAAGGACGATCCCGGACGCGTCTATCCCATCCACGTGGTCTGCTCGGACGGCACCGGTGGTTATACAGGCAGGCTCTTCAAGCTCCTTGTCTCCAACGAGCCACACGAGGTTCCCCAAGGGTGGCTTGTCACGGCGATCGGCCAACCGGAAGCGGCCGGAACCGTAAAACATGCCGGCGGCGAATTCCGTTTCGCCGGCGCGGGGCCGGCTGCCCGCGGCCGCGACTCGGCCGGGACAATGGCGTTTCAAAAGGCGTCGGGCGACGTGGACCTCGTCTGCCGCGTTGACGATATCCGCGTCGAGGGCCGGCCCGGCGGCATCGCCAAGCTCGGCTTGATGGTTCGCGATCGACTGGACGACGTGGCGAAGTATCTTTTCGTCAGCGCCTCTGGCAATGCGGCTTCGGGCCGGCCGCTGATCGCCTCTTGCGAGAGCCGCGGTGGCCCCTGGTCCAACCAGCGAAGCCGCGGCAACCAGCAGCTTGCCACCTCGCCGATGTTCCTCCGCATCATCCGCCGCGGCCCTCGGCTGGCGGCGCTGGTCTCGGGCGATGCCGTGACCTGGGAGCAAATCGCGGCGGATAACGCCGACTTCGGCCAGCAGGTGTTCGCCGGCCTGATGTTGGCTGTCGACGGGCTGAATCGCGGGGAGGAAACCTGCCGCGCGGAGGGCCGTTGTTCGTGGATTTCGCCGTCCGACCAGCCCTTGCCAATCGTCGCGGTCAAGGGCAAGACCAGGCGTGCCGGCGTCTTCACTCCGCCGGTTGAAGTGGAGATTGTCGGCGCCGGGGCGGAGACTCGCTACACACTCGACGGAAGCGCGCCCACGCGCAAGAGCGAACTCTACGCCGGCCCGATCAAGCTCGAGAAAACCGGCCGCCACGCGCTGCGCGCCGCCTGTTTCGACATGCAAAAGGCCGGCGAGATCGTTGTCGCGCTGATTACGATTGAGTAGAATCCTTTTGCCTTCTCGCGGCAAAGTTCCCCACGCAAAAAGTGGGACAACCCCGTCAGGGAACCAACTCGGTCTTGAAGGCAGAAACCATCACCGCCAGCCAAGGAAGCCTCCGTGAAGAGTCCTGCGATTGTGTTCCGCGCGGTGTTTTCGCGCGGAGAAGCGGCCGGCGGCCTGCACGCCGCGCGGCGGCTGCTCGCCGTTTCGCTAGCCCTTGCGGCGCTTGCGGCGAACGCGCCGGCCGCGGCGTTGGCCGAGGGAGAGCCGGAACCCATCGAGGGCACGCTGTTTCTCGACCGGTTCGAGTCATTGCCAAAGGCCGAAGCGGCCGCCGAGTCTTCCGCCATCCCGGCGCAAGGCGTTTCGCTCGTGCCGGGCAAGTGGGGCCAAGGTCTGGAGATCAAGCCGGGCGGCTTCCTGGCAATTCCGACATCGGGCAAGCTCTTGCCCCAACAGGGCACGATCATCTTCTGGTTCAAGCCGAACTGGTCGACCACGGCGGGCGGCCCGTCGCACACGCTTCTGTCCTGGGGATGGGACGACGGCAAGCACGGCTACTGCGTGCTCAGCGACGGCTGGTGGGAACCAGAGGGCGCGCCCTACACCTACCTGGTCTTCGAAAACCAGCTCTACCTGCACTGCAATTGTCCGCTGACGTTTGTGAAGGACCAGTGGCGGCAGTTCGTGGTCACCTGGCAATTCAGGGACCAGGCTTCGGCCCGGTTTTACGTCGATGGGGAGCTGGCCGCCGCGGCGGTCCGCCCATGCGACGGCGCGCCGGCGCCGCGGACTCCGTTCTACCTCGGCAGCGACCGCGGCACGCCCGCGGCCAAAGGCCGTTCGGCCGACGGAGTGTTTGACCAACTCACGATTCTCGACCGCGCGCTGAGCAAGGAGCAGGTCAGGGAACTGTTCCGCGCGCAGGAACCGAACTGGCGGGCGGTCGAGCGGCAGCGCGAGGCCTGGCTGTACGACGTGCTGCGGCAGCCCTACGCGCCGCGGCGCGACTCCGCCGGGCGGATTCTGGAGAGCCGCGCCCTCTTGGATGAATCGAGCCGCTGGGCGGCGCCCGGGCAGGCTGAAAAGGTGATCGAGCGGATCGCCCGCGCCGGCTTCAATGTCTATATCCCCTGCGTCTGGCACGGCCGCGGCGCGTGCTGGCCGAGCAAGCTGACACCGATGGAGCGGGGCGTCGAGAAGATCGTCCGCGAGGAGCAGCCGGGCTTCGATCCACTGGCGCACCTGATTCAAGTCGCGCACGCCCGCGGAATTGAAGTCCATCCCTGGTTCTGCGTCTGCTATGCCGATCCGCGGTGGGAACCGCTTGCGCCCTACATCGAGGAAGGAACGCCCGCCGGCGCGTGCGAGGTCCACAATCCGGCATTCCGCAAGTTCGCCGTCGATCTGATGATCGAGGTCGTGCAGCATTACGACGTCGATGGGATCAACCTGGACTATATTCGCACGATCGGCATTTCGACCAGCGCGACGGCGCAAGCCTCGTATCGCCGGCAATTCGGCGGAGACCTGCTCAACGACATGAAACAGACTGGCGCGGGCGGCTGGCCGTACCCGAACCTCGTCCAGTGGCAAGACGGCGCCGTTGCCGGCATTGTCCGCTCGTTTTCCACTCAAGCCCGCGCTGCCCGGCCAGAGCTGGTGATCAGCGTCGACGGCCATCCGTATCTACCCACCGACAAGCCGGGCACGCAGGGCCGCAACGACTTCTGGTGGGCCCAGGAGGGCTGGGTGGACGTGATCTACAGCATGGACTACGCGCGGCGCCTCTCCTGGCAGAAGACCGAAACGATCCGTGCCCAGCTCAAGCGTCCCGAGGCGGCCGCGATCATCGTCGGCAACTACGAGAAGACGGAGACGGGCAAGGTGGTCAGCCGCGAAGCAAGCCTCGTGGCCGACCTGATCGGCTTCTGCCAGCGGAAGCTGCCCGGCAACGGCGTTGCCCTCTATTGGTACGGCTCCCTCGACGACGCCCAGATCGAAGCCCTGCGGACCGGCCCCTTCCGAGAGCCGGCGACTCCAGCGTGGGTCCGCGCCGCGCAAGGGTCCGGCCGGGACCGTCCACGCCCGTAAATGCCACCATTAACCGGATGCCAAAGACTGTCCACCTGAGAGCCCTCGGTTCGCTTCTGTCCGCGCTGGCTGTCCTCTGTTGCCAGGCTGCGTGCGACGGCGCCGGCAAGCCGGCCGAGCCGCGGCCGCTCCGCTGGGCGGCGGACGCCGAGGGGGGCGCCCCCTATATCTTCAAGGACCCCGACGACCCCGCAAAGACCGTCGGCTTCGAGGTCGATCTGGCTGGGGCGCTTGCCAGGGAGTTGGGCCGAGCAATCGAGTGGGTGCAGTACGACTACATCCGGCTTTTGGCCGGCCTGGACCGCCGCGACTTCGATTTCGCCATGAACGGCATCGAGGTTACGCCGGACCGCGCCAAGGCCTTCCGCCTCAGTCGCCCCTACTATGTCTACACCGAGCAGCTCGTCGTGCGGGCCGAGGAGGACCGTTTCACTACGCTCGAAGACTGCCTGGCGATGGACGCCGTGGTGGGCACGCTGGACGACACGGCCGCCAAGCGACTCTTGGACCAGCTCGGCATCCGCACCCGGAGTTATGACAACCAGACCGAGCCGTACCTGGACCTCCAGAACGGCAACGTGGATGCGGTCTTCCTCGATCTGCCCATCGCCATGTACTACGCCGCGGGGAATAAGAAGCTGAAATTCGTCGGCCAGCCCCTCAACCCGGGCTACTACGCGATTGTCTTTCGCAAGGACCAGGAGGAATTGGCCACGGAGGTTGACAAGGCTATCGAGCACCTGCTCGAATCCGGCGAGCTAAAGCGGATCTACGAAAAGTGGCGCCTTTGGAACGCCGACCAGGCGCGTCTGCACTCGGGCGAAATCCAGGACGTGCTTCGCGAATCGAGCGGCAAGTGGACCCCCGCCGTTTATGTGCCGCTGTTGCTCCAGGGGGCCGCGGTGACCATCGAAATCAGCATCCTCAGCATGGCCTTGGCCGTACTACTCGGCTTGCCCCTGGCGCTGGCGCGTCTCTACGGCCCATGGCCGGTCCGGGCGGCGGCCACCGTCTACGTCGAGTTCTTTCGCGGCATCCCCGTGCTCCTGTTGCTCTACTTCCTCTACTACGGGCTGCCGGCCATCTCCGACCGCTACGATCTCTGGATCGACTTGCGGCTGGCCCCAATGACGGCGGCCATCCTCGGCTTCGGGCTGAACTACGCGGCCTACGAGGCCGAAATCTACCGCGCCGGCGTCCGCTCGGTTCCCGCCGGGCAGTGGGAAGCCGCCGCGTCGCTCGGCATGTCGCGCTGGCTGACCTTCCGCCGCATCGTTTTTCCCCAAGCCGTACGCGTCATCCTCCCGCCGATGACCAACGACTTCGTCGCCCTGTTCAAGGACACCAGCCTGGTGAGCATCGTGGCCGTCGTCGAGCTGACCAAGCAGTACCAGATCCTCTCCAAGTCGAGCTTGAAGTATCTTGAAATCGGCGCGGCGACGGCGCTGTTGTACCTGGTCATGTCCGTGCCGCTGGGCTACCTGTCGCGGCGTCTCGAACACCGCTGGGGGAAGGGCCAGTGAATCACACCCCGCACCAGGTCGCCATCACCGGCCTGACCAAGCGCTTTGGCGCGCGACTGGTCCTCGACAACGTCAGCCTCGCCGTCGACACCGGCCAGACCGTGGCCCTGATCGGGCCGAGCGGTGCGGGCAAGTCAACGCTCTTGCGCTGCATCAACGGGCTGAACACTTTTGAGGCGGGCGAGATCCGCGTCGGCCCCCACGTCCTCCGCCCGGGACATGATCACGGCGGCGCCCCGGTCCGCCAGGTCCGCCGCGTCTTCGGCATGATCTTCCAGGACTTCCAGCTCTTCCCCCACCTGACCGCCCTGGAGAACGTCATCGAAGCCCCCGTCCACGTCCTCGGCGCTGGCCGTCACGAGGCCGCCCGCCGCGGCCGGCAGTTGCTCCAGCGGGTCGGCCTCGGCGATCGCGCCGGCGCCTATCCCCGCGAGCTGTCCGGCGGCCAGAAGCAGCGCGTCGCCATCGCGCGGGCCCTGGCGATGGAGCCCCGCGGGCTGTTGTGCGACGAGATCACCAGCTCGCTGGACCCGGAACTGAAATGCGAAGTGCTGGCCGTGCTCGAGGACCTCCGCCGCGACGGGCTGACGCTCCTGTTGGTCACCCACGAGATCGGTTTCGCCCGCCGCGCCGCCGACCGCGTCATCGTCCTTGCCGATGGCCGCGTCGTCGAAGAAGGCCCGCCAAACGAGGTGCTGGGCAATCCTCAAGCGGCGCGAACGCAACGATTTCTGAGCCAGTTGCTGATGTAGGCCAAAACGAGCAGCAGGTAGGCCCCCGTGATACCGGAAGACTGCCCCCGACACTCCCAGGCTCTTACGTGCTACAATGGGCCTGACGTTCGGAGGTGGCCTTCTCGGGGTGTTCCCGAGACCCGTCAACGGTTACGGAATTTGGATCCTGGTGCATCGCTATGAAAACGAACAGACGCACGTTCCTCGGCGCTGCTGGTTTCGGTCTGACTGGCCTGTGCCTCAACGCAACACCGGCATCTGCGAATCCTCCAGTGCAGGCTGCCCGGCGGGAGGCTCCGCCGTTGCACCGGGAAGGGGGCGGTAATCCTCGCGACGTAAAAATCAACGTGAAGCTCGTCTATTATGCGATGATCAATTCCACGACCTGGGAGGGACCATGCGTATACGGCGACATGCCGAGCCCTGAAGAGAAAGTGGTTCAAGAGCGACAGGCATTCGCCCGAACCGTGGCGAGTTTGAAAGACAGCCTGAGTCATCACGCCGTCCTTCTCCAGCCCGCCTATTTCGAGTTTCCAGAAAACGCCAAGCCGTCCTATGAGGATATCCGCGAGCTCGATGCCGACAAGGACGAGGTGGATGTCTTTTTTCTGACCGGTGCCGGATCCCATCAAGAACTGAGATTCGCATCCCTCTTGGCGGAGATTTACAAGAAGCCCATCGTGCCTGCCGCACATTAT
>JAMOAF010001009.1 GCA_023621895.1 Planctomycetota bacterium | reverse complement strand
TACCCTGGAGACTTTAGATGACTCTATCCGAAAAACGCCAGCACACCCTCGAAGTCTGGGCTGATTTTGCCTGCTTCACTCGTCCAGAGATGAAAGTCGAGCGATATTCGTACCCCTGCCCCACTCCGAGCGCCGCGCGGGGCGCTTTCGAGGCCGTCTATTTCAAGCCGCAGTTCTTCTGGCAGGTGACGCGGATCGAGCTGCTGTCCTTCCCGTCGTACATCGCCTTGCGGCGCAACGAGGTGAAGGACACGATCAGCGAGCGAGCCGTTCAGAACTGGATGGCAGGCAAGGGCACGCCTGAACCCCTTTGGGCGGATGCGGACAAGGGCCTTCTGGGGACCGACCAGAAGGGAAGGACCCAGCGTCAGACGATGGCCCTGCGGAATCCGCGCTATCGTCTGTCGGCCTGCATCATGCCGCGCCGCGGCCACGAGTCGCAGCAAAAGGCGTTCGACGAACAGTTCATTCGCCGGGCGGTGCACGGCAAGTGTTTTCAGCAGCCCTACCTCGGCTGCCGTGAATTCGTGGCCTTCTTCCGCTACGTCGAAAACATCGAGCGCGAGCCGGCTGCGGCGGCCTACAACCAGGATCTCGGCCTGATGCTCTACGATGTTTTCGACCTGGCGAACGATCACCATGCACGCCTCCGCGAAAAGCCCGCCGGCTGGAAGTCGGTGACCCCCGATGTGAGCCTGTTTCGCGCGAGAATCGAAGATGGAGTGCTCGCGGTTCCGCGCTACGACAGCCAAGAGGTCCTCAAGCCCGGCCCTTTGACAGGAAGGAGTGGGTGATGTTGCACGCCCTGCTTGATTATGCAAAACACGAACAGCTTTTGGCCGAACCCGGCTTCAAGCCGAAAATCGTCCGCTGGCTGCTCGTCTTTTCCGGCGACGGCAAGTTCCTTGGTGTTCAGGATCTTCGCGGCGAGGAGAAGGGCAGCCGCGGCCGCGAGTTTCGCGCCTGCCCGGACCTTACCCAGCAAGAGATGGTTGCCGCCGGCGCTGGTTGCCGCCATTTCCTCGTCGACGGCGTCGACGTGGTCGCCCTGCTGACCAAGGACGGCGAAGTAGACGACAAGCTCGCCGCCAAGCACGAGTTCTTCGTCGATCTGTTGTGCCAGGCATCGCGCGCGGTGGGTTCCCTTGGCCCGCTTGCCACCGCCCTGGCCGACGAGAAGACGGTCAACGCCGTCCGTGAGCAACTCAGCGAAAGGAGGGCCAAGCCGACGGAATTGGCCACCTTTGCGCTGTTGGATTCAGCCGGGGATGGCGTTTCCACGCTCGTGGACGAAAGCCATTGGCACGAGTGGTGGCGGGATTTCCGACGGCAACTGACCGAGCAGAGAAAGGCAAAGGGTCCCGCAAAACGCGCAGGTTCCGCCAACCAGGGGGAAGACGGCGCCCGCCGGATGCGCTGCTTGCTCAGCGGCCAACTCGTCGAGCCGCAGCCGACGCACAACAAGATCACCGGTTTGTCGGATGTGGGCGGGTTGGCGATGGGCGACGCCTTGACAAGCTTCGACAAGGCCGCCTTCGCCTCCTACGGTCTCCAGCAGGGGGCCAATGCGGCGATGAGCGAAACGATCGTAAAAACCTATACGACCGCGCTCAATGACCTGCTCAGACGGCGCAGCTACCGTCTGGCCGGCGTGAAGATCGTCTACTGGTACAGCCATCGCATCGCCGAAGACGACGACGTCTTTGCCGAGGCATTGCAGGGCTTCGGCAACGCCCCGGCGGATGACGAGCACGACCGGCCGGCGGAAGTCGACTCGGCGCGAGATCGCTCGCGCGCCGAAAGCCGCGCCAAACGACTGCTCGACGCCATCCGCTCCGGCCAGCGCCCCGATCTGGCCGGCCTTCAATACTACGCCCTTTCGCTTTCGGGCAATAGCGGGCGGGTCGTTGTCCGCGATTGGATGGAAGGCAGCTTCGAGAGCCTCGCCGAGGCAATTGACGCCTGGTTTGGCGACCTGGCGATCGTCCGTCGCGATGGGCGCGACGTGGTCAACTCCCACAAGTTCGCCGCGGTCCTTGCCGCGCCGCTGAGGGACCTGAAAGACGCCGCCCCGCCGCTGGTCGCGTCGATGTGGCGTTGCGCCATGAAGCGGCAGCCCGTGCCGCACCAGGTCATGGCGCAGACACTGAATCGCGTGCGTGTCGACATCATCCAGAACGAAGCCGCCCGTCATGCGAGAATCGGGCTGCTCAAAGCATTCTGCAACCGAAACGGAGGAACCCCCAAAATGAACGCCAGTCTCAACGACCATGAAACCAATTCCGCCTATTTGTGCGGGCGGATCCTGGCGATCCTCGCCAAGATTCAACAGACGGCAATGCCCGACGTCGGCGTGGGAGTCGTCCAGCGATACTACGCGGCCGCCAGTGCCACTCCCGGGCTTGTGCTCGGGCGGCTCGTGCGCACGGCCCAGGTCGCCCATCTGCCCAAAATCGACAGCGGTGGCCTCAGGCAATGGTTCGAGAACCAGTTGAGCGACATTTGGCGCCGCCTGCAAACTGCCCCCCCGCGCGTGCTGACCCTCGAGGAGCAGACTCTGTTTGCCATGGGATATTACCACCAGATGGCCCAGCGCTCCAAGAAAGCCAGCGATTCGCCAGCCGCGGAGGACCCGGCAGCCGAGGCCTGAACGCAAAACCCAACCGGCCGGATTCAATCGGTCTTTACACTCTCAAGAGCAACAGCGATAGCAGAAAGGCGGCTACCATGCCCAACTCGATTACCAACCGCTACGAATTCCTTTTCCTCTTCGACTGCGAAAACGGCAATCCCAATGGCGACCCCGATGCCGGCAACGCGCCGCGGATCGACCCGCAGGACATGCACGGCCTCGTCTCCGACGTGGCAATCAAGCGGCGGATTCGAAACTACGTGCAGATCGCGCGGAACAATGAAATGCCCAATGCCATCTTCGTTGAGCATGCCTGCAATTTGAACCGGCCGATCGCCAAGGCCCACGAGGAGGCCAACGGCGGGATGCCTGACGCCAAGAAGGGAGCCACCAAGAGCCAGGTGCACGCAGCACGCGATTGGATGTGCGCGAATTTCTTCGACGTGCGTGCCTTCGGAGCAGTCATGTCGACCGGTCCGAATGCCGGGCAGGTCCGAGGCCCGGTGCAGATCGCCTTTGCCCGATCCCTGGACCCGGTCCTCCCCCTCGACGTCTCCATCACCAGAATGGCTGTCGCGGAGGAGGTCCGAGGCGCCACGGGGAGCGCCGACTACGAAGCCTGGGAGGCCGAGCAGCCCGAGGACAAACTCCGTACCATGGGACGCAAAGCCCTGATCCCCTACGGGCTGTATCTCGGGAAAGGCTTCATCAGCGCCCACCTGGCCCAGCAAACCCGGTTCACACGCGATGATCTGAAGCTGCTCTTCGAGGCGATTCTCAACATGTATGAGCACGATCGCTCCGCGAGCAAGGGTCTGATGACCGTTCGGCGGCCGGTGTTTGTGTTCAAACACGTCGGCACGGGCAACGACGAGAAACAGCGGCGGGCCCAGGCGATGCTCGGCTGTTCACCGGCGCAAATCCTCTTCGAGGAGGTTGTCAAAATCCGCAAACGCGAGGGTGTGGAATCGCCCCGTTCCTTCGGCGACTACCAGGTCGAGGTCCTCAGCGACGCCGTCCCGGCCGGCGTTGAACTCCTGCGGTTGCCGGAGGACGTCGATCGCTTATAGGTCAGGCCGATGTTCACCGACGACGAGCTGCTTCCCATTTCGGCGCTTCAGCACCTGCTCTTTTGCCCCCGGCGGGCCGCCCTGGTGCACCTGGAAGGGATCTGGCTCGACAACCGCTACACCGCGGAGGGGAGAATCCTCCACGGCCGGGCCCATGATCCGCGCCGGGGCGAGTCGCGCCCCGGCGTGCGGATCACCCGCGGCCTGCAACTCCGCTCCTACCAGCTCGGCCTCTGCGGCACGGCCGACGTGGTCGAGCTGCACGATCGCCCGGGCAATCAACCGCCGCGGATCGTGATCGTTGAATACAAGCGGGGCCGCCCCAAGCCCGACCGCAACGAGGAGTACCGCGTCCAGCTCTGCGCCCAGGCCCTCTGCCTGGAGGAGATGCTCGGCGCGAGCATCCCCGCCGCCGCGCTCTATTTCGGCCGGGCGCGAAGGCGAACCGAAGTGCCTCTCGACGCCGCCTTGCGGGAAAAGACGATCGCGGCGGCCCGCGCCCTCCGCGAGCTGATCAACAGCGGCGTGACGCCCGCGGCGGAAATGGCAAGAAAGTGCAAGTTCTGCTCGCTGGCCGACCATTGCCTGCCGAGAGTCACCGGTGGGCGGGGCGCGGCGGAATATCTGCGAAAACAACTCGACCGGCACCTTGCGGAGCCCGGCCCCGAAACCGATCCGTGAGGCCCCTTAAAACCCGACGCGTGAGCGAGGCCCCCGTTAAACGCGGCGCATCAGCGAGGCCCCTTAAACCCCGGCGCGTCAGCGAGGCCCTTAAAACCCGACGCGTGAGCAAGGCCCCCTTATAACCCGACGCGTCAGCGAGGCCCCTTATAACCCGACGCGTCAGCGAGGCCCCTTATAACCCGACGCGTCAGCGAGGCCCCTTATAACCCGACGCGTGAGCGAGGCCCCCTTATAACCCGCCGCGTCAGCAAGGCCCCCTACGATCCCACGACCTCGGCGAAAGAAGCCAATGAAACAGCATCTGAACACGCTCTTCGTCACCACCGACGGCGCTTACCTGGCCAAGGACGGGCAATCGATCCTGGTCCGCCATGAAAAGCAGATTCGCCTCAGGGTCCCGCTGCACAACCTCGACGGCGTCGTCTGTTTCGGGCGCGTCGGCCTCAGCCCGGCGATAATGGGGGCCTGCGCCGAGGCGGGGGTCTCGATTTCGCTGCTGACCGGCTACGGGCGGTTCCGCGCGGCGGTGGTCGGCTTCACCCCGGGGAACGTGCTCCTCCGCCGCGAGCAGTATCGCGTGGCCGACGACGAGGCGAAATCCTGCCGGGTGGCGCGCTGGGTGGTGGCGGCCAAGATCGCCAACGCCCGATCGGTCCTGATGCGGGCGGTGCGCGACCGGACCAGTCCGGCGGAGGCGTGCCCGTTCGCCGGGACGATTCAGAAGATGGCCGGGCACCTGGAAATGGTCCGCTACTGCGAGTCGCTCGCCGAGGTCCGCGGGGTGGAGGGCGAGTCGGCCAGGTCGTATTTCAGCGTCTTCGACCACCTGCTCAGCGCCGGAAAGCCCGACTTTTCGTTCGCCGGCCGCGTTCGGCGGCCGCCGACCGACCCGGTGAACGCCCTGCTATCGTTTCTTTACACGATCCTCACGCACGATGCCCGGTCGGCGTGCGAATCGGTCGGGCTCGACGCGGCGGTCGGGTTTCTGCACCGCGATCGGCCCGGCCGCCCCAGCCTGGCCCTCGATCTGATCGAGGAGTTTCGCCCGTTCCTCGTCGATCGGCTTGTGCTTTCGCTGATCAACCGCCGCCAGGTGGCGGCTTCGGGCTTCAAGAAGACGGCGTCCGGCGCGGTCGAGATGGACGACAAGACGCGCAAGCAGGTGCTCACGGCCTACCAGAAGCGGAAGCAGGACACGATCACGCATCCGTTTCTGAACGAGAAGACGACGGTCGGGCTGCTCGTTCACTTGCAGGCCAGGCTGCTCGCGCGGCACCTCCGCGGCGATCTCGACGCGTACCCTCCATTCATTTGGCGTTAGCCGAGGGAGTGATCCATGTACGTTCTGGTGACTTATGACGTGAGCACCCAAACGCCCCAGGGGCGGCGCCGGCTCCGCCATGCCGCCAAGGCATGTCTCGACTTTGGCCAGCGGGTGCAGCAGTCGGTCTTCGAGCTGAAGGTGGACCCCGCCCAGTGGGCGGAATGCAAAGCGCGGCTGATGGCGATCATCGACCCCGAGGTGGACAGCCTCCGGTTCTACTACCTCGGCTCCAACTGGCGGCGCCGCGTCGAGCACCAGGGAGTGGAGACCTCCTTCGACATCGAGGGACCTCTGATCGCATGATTTTCCGCCTTTCGCGAACCTAAAGGGATGATGGAATACCCGGGAGGATCGCGATCCGCCGAAGTCCTTGTCATATAGGCGTTTGTGGCAATCGACAATCGCCCTCCCGCTGCCGACGGATGCGATTCGGCGAGGTTCGCGGATTACGCGACCTTTGTCGTTGGCACGTAACGCCTTATACTGCGTGGTGTCGCTCCCCGCGCGGGGAGCGTGGATTGAAACGTGGACGGCGGGCGGGCCGGAGCCGGTCGTGGACGGTCGC
>JAMOAF010000557.1 GCA_023621895.1 Planctomycetota bacterium | reverse complement strand
AGATAGCCGCGTGCGCCTTGCCCCGCGCTTCGTTACGTACGGGTTGTGCCGCAGCGCAGGCGCGCCGCGGGGCAAGCCGAAAGCGGCTATCACGCTCTCATGAATTCCTCCCTACAATCACGCAAGCTCATTTAGGAACCAGGCCAGCCGTTTCGCCTTCCTGGCTCGGTTCAGCGATCGACAATGGACACGTGAACTGCCTGGTGAACTGATGAGTCCGATCGGCCTCCGGATTGCGATCTTGGCGTTGCTGATTCTCCCGTGGTTGCCCCTGCCGGCCAGCGCCGAGCTGGCCGTGGGCAGGCTTCGCTGCGAGTACCTGGAGAATCCGCTGGGCATCGACGTGCCAAGGCCCCGGTTGAGCTGGGTGCTTCAATCGCCCGAGCGAGGCCAAAGGCAGACTGCCTACCAGGTGCTCGTGAGCAGCTCTCCGCAACAGCTCAGCGCGGCTGAAGGCGATCTCTGGGACAGCGGACGCGTCGAGTCGGATCAGTCGATTCAGGTTGAGTATTCAGGCGCGCCGCTGCGAAGCGGGCGCCGGTGCCATTGGAAGGTGCGCGCGTGGGACGCGGGCGGGCAGCCTTCACCCTGGAGTGAGCCGGGGACCTGGACGATGGGACGATTACACTCCGGCGACTGGAGCGCCCGCTGGATTTGCGCGCCTTTTGGCGGCGGCACTACCGCGGGAGCCGCCCCGGATCGGCTTACCGAAATGCCGCTCTTGCGGAAGGCATTTCGGGTCGACGGGAAGGTCCAATCGGCGCTGCTGTACGTCACGAGCTTGGGGTTCCACGAGGTGCTTCTGAATGGTCGGCGCGTCGGAGATCACCTGTTCGATCCAGTCCAATCCGATTTCAGCCGCCGCGTATACTACGTGACACACGACGTGTCCGAAGAGATTGCCTGCGGGCAGAACATCGTCGGCGTAGCGCTGGGCAAGGGCTGGTATTGGCAGGGGGTCAAAGGAGTGACGCGGGACCGCCCCGCACTGCTGCTGCAAATCGATATCACGCTGACTGACGGGCGGAGCATCCAAGTTGTCAGCGACGGTTCGTGGAGGACCGCGCCGGCCGCACGACAGCACATGGGCGGTTGGCGGAATTCGGCGTTTGGCGGCGAGCTTCTCGATGCGCGCCGCGATCAGCCGGATTGGAGCGGGCCGCACTTCGACGATTCGGCCTGGCAGGCAGTCGAGACGGCCAGCGTTGCCGACCTCGAGTTGTCAGCACAGATGGTGCAGCCCAACCGCCAAATCGCGCGATTCGAGCCGGAGTCGATCCGCGACCTCGGAGCGAACGAGTATCTCGTGGACGTCGGCCGGAACCTGACGGGCTGGTTTCGGATCAAGTTTCGGGGCCATGCGGGGCAGGAGATCACCTTCCGTTACTCTGCCTCGCATCACCAGAACGACGATCCGCTGGAGGAACACTTTGGCCAGGTCGATCGCTACATCTGCCGCGGCGAGGGCCAGGAGGAGTTCTGTCCCCAGTTCAACTGGCGGGCCTTCCGCTATGTGAAAATCAGCGGGCTGGCGGCCAAACCGGCACTCGCCGACATGGAGGCCATCCTGATCAGCACCTCGACCGCGCCGACGAGCACCTTTGCGTGTTCGGATCCGCTTCTGAACCGGCTGCACGAAACCGTGAGGCACACGCATCGCTGCCTCACGTTGGGCGCGATCCAAGTCGACTGCCCGCACCGTGAACGTCTCGGCTACGGCGCGGAGGGGCTGGCGTCGCTGGATCAGGCCCTGTTCAACTTCGACTCGCCTCCGTTTTACACAAAGTGGGCACGCGATTTTCAGGACGGCCAGGACCCCGACAGCGGCGTGGTCAACCACACCGCTCCCTTCCGCATCCCGTATGCGGGCGGCGGCCCGGCATGGTCGGGCGCGTGCGTTGTTTTCCCGTGGAGCTTGTATCTCCATTATGGCGACCGCCGAATTCTCGAGGAGCATTATCCGTCAATTCGCAAGTGGTTGGCCTGTTTGGACAGCCACACGGAAGGCCACCTGCTCAAGCCCTACGGACTGCCCCGGATGGACATCTGGCAATTCCTGGGCGACTGGGCTTCGCCGCGCCGGAAACACGACACGCTGCCCTGTAGTGGTCACTGGGCAAGCCAGCGCGAGAACCGGCTGTTCAACGACTGCCACCACTACCTGCAAGTGTCTCTCGCAAGCCGCATTGCGGACATTTTGGATCAGCCGGACGACGCTGAACGCTACCGAGCCGAATGCGCGGCGATCAAGCGAGCGATCCAGCAGGAGTACTTCGATGCCAGCCAAGGCCGTTTCAGCCAGGGAGAGCAACAGCAGCCGTACCTGGCTCTGCCGCTCCTGCTGGACATTGTGCCGGATGAAGATCGTTCGCAGGTGTTAGGCAACCTGGTCGACGACATTCTGGTGACGCGAAGCGGCCACCTCGATTTCGGCGTCTTGGGCGGCCGCTATACACTCGACGCTCTGGTCCGCGAGCGTCGCAGCGATCTGATCTACAAGATGGCGACCCGGACGACGTGGCCGGGCTGGGGCGACATGCTCGAGCAGGGCGCCACGACACTCTGGGAGCACTGGCTGCCGGGCGACTCGAGCATCCACAACTCGTTCCTCTCAATCGGCTCCTGGTTCTTCAGCGGACTTGCGGGAATCCGGCCCGATCCGGAGGCTGCCGGATTCAAACGCGTGCTCATCGAGCCGCAGATGGCGCCCGGCATCCGGTGGGTCAGGGCAAGCTACGACTCGATCCACGGCCCGTTGGCGGTCGAGTGGAAAGCAGAAGACGCTCGGCTGAGCATCGATGTCTCGATTTCGCCCAATACGACTGCTCGCGTCGCCCTTCCGGCCTCGATCGAGGCGGAAAGCGGCCGGGCCCTGGCCCAGTCCCCGGGAGTAACGCTGGTGCGAACCGAGCCCGGCCGAACGGTGGTGGACATCCAATCCGGGAAATACCGATTCACGTCAAGGTAACCGTCGGCATGGTCCAGGACGGAAGACCTGCCGCTCGTTGCCGCGAGGCGTCTGCTTTCCCATTCGCCTTTGCCCTTGGCCGCATGACGGGCGCGAACGATCACGCGTCGTTTTCCCGGCTGTTCGGGGCTTCCCAGAGGTGCTGCCGCGTCTCCGCCACGATGACTCCGCTCAAGGCCAACAGCGAGACGAGATTGGGAATCGCCATGAGCGCGTTTGCGATGTCGGCCAGCGACCAGACCAGCGGCAGCGTGAGCACCGACCCGACCATCACGGATATCGTCCAAAGGCAGCGATACGGCCGGATCACAGACCTGCCGAAGAGGTACTCGACCGCCTTTTCCCCATAGTAAGACCAACCCAGAATCGTTGAGAAGACGAACGTCAGCAACCCCACGACGAGGACCGCCGGCCCGATCACCGGCAGCGTGTCGAAGGCTGCTTTGGTCAAGAAAGCCCCACTCGTGCTTCCCTGTACCCAGACACCCGAGTTGACCAGGACCAGCCCCGTGATCAGGCAGACGACCACGGTATCCCAAAAGGTGCCGGTCGAGGAGACCAAGGCCTGTCGAACCGGGGTGGTGGTCTGCGCCGCCGCGGCGACGATCGGCGCGCTGCCCAGGCCCGATTCGTTGGAGAAGAGCCCTCGCGCGATGCCGTAGCGCATCGCGGTCAAGACGCCGGCGCCCAGGAAGCCTCCGGCCGCCGCCTGGCCGGTCAGCGCGCTCTTGACGATCAGGCCGATCGTCGCCGGAAGGGTGGACCATCCAAGAGCCAACAGCACCAGGCACCCGCTCACGTAGGCGATGGCCATGAAGGGGACCAGGACCGCGCAAACCCGGGCGATGCTGCGGATCCCGCCGAGGATCACCAGGCCCGTCAGGAACATCAGGACGCCGCCCGAGACCCACTGGGGAACGCTCAGGCTGTCCCGCAGCAAAACGGAGATCGAGTTGGCCTGCACCATGTTGCCGATGCCGAAGGCTGCCACCGCGGTCAACAGGGCGAAGATCGTGCCGAGCCACGGCCACTTCAACCCGCGCTGCAACACGTACATCGGCCCGCCGGCCATCTCGCCGCTGCTGTTGACCGTGCGATACTTCACCGCCAGGACTGCCTCGCCGTATTTTGTCGCAATTCCAAACACACCCGTCAGCCACATCCACAACACGGCCCCGGGCCCGCCGCTGGCGACGGCCGTGGCCACGCCGACGATGTTGCCAGTGCCGATCGTGGCCGCCAGGGCCGTCATCAAGGCGCCGAAGTGGCTGATGTCGCCTTCACCCTCACTCGTCCGTTGCAGCGAGAGCTTGACGGCCCTGGGTATGTAACACTGGATGAAGCGGAGCCGGACCGTGAGGAAAAGATGCGTGCCCATGAGCAGCAAGAGCATGGGAGGCCCCCAGACCCAGTTGCTCGCCGCGTTCAGGAAACGCTCGACGGACTCCATGAGATGATCCTCTGGGGAAGCTTGCCGGCCAACGGCGAGGGGTCACTCGTATCGGCGGTTCTTCCGCAAGATCGTCACGTAAAGGTCGTACTTCGTGTCGATCGACGTGGGAGGAAGCTTGATCTCGAACTCGACGTTGTTCACATCGATCCGCTTCTCCTTGAAGAACTCGCCGTAGGGAAGCGTCTCTTCGGTCTGCTCGTTCCGCTCGCCGGTGAGCTCCTTCATGTCCACCTTCTCAAGGATCCACTCACCGTCGAGTTGCTCCTTGATCACCAGCGGCACGGCGACCGGCTTGCCGTTTTCAGTCTTGAAATTCTGGAGACGGTAGCGATAGCGCGTGCGGAGGTTGCGGAACTTCGGCTGGGTCACCGATTCCTTTCCGTCGAGCGTCCGTCTCGGGCAGCTCAACTCGTCGAACGCCGCCTTGGGGCCGCCTTCGGGCTGCATCGTGAACCGCTCCACCTTGACATCCTGCGCCACGCCCACGTAGAGGTCCAGCGGCGCGAACAGCGGCGTGTACTGGGCCCAGTCCTCGCCGAGGAAGGCCTGGCTGCGGACTTCGTCGTCGCCAGAGCCGGGCTCCTTGATGAACAGGCGCGTCTTGCCGTGCGGCAGGGGGAACATCCCCATCTGGTTGGTCTTGTCGTTAACCAGCCGATAATACATCCGCGTCCGCTGCTGGTCAACCTGCGCATCGAAGACGTAGCGCTTCTCGATCGGCACGCCGGCGAACTTCGCCGCGAGCATCCGCTTCCGCTCGCCGTTGTTGAAGTAGCGGACCGCGGTCTTGCCGACCCCCGGCTGGACGGTGCATGCGCCGAAACCCTCGCCGGAGGTGTTCGTCACGGTCATGTAGACCTGCATCAGCAGGGCCTTCTCGTTGTTTTCAACGACGGCCTGGTAACTCGGCTCGGCCGCCATGTTGCCGATCAGGTAGGAGATGCGGATCACCGCCGGGCCCGCCTTCTCCGACGAGACGACCCAGTACAGGGCGTTCTCATTCGGCGGGTAGTTGGTGTTCAGAACATTGACGGCGCCGTCGGCCTTGATCACGCGAAACACGATCGACCCCTTGTCGATGTTGATGTTCGCCCAGGAAAAGTCGACCTGGTTGCGGCCGGCTTGAAGGTTGACCGTCCGTTCCTCCTCGACGAGGGTGAAACGGCCGTTCTGGATGTCGATGCGGACGCTCTCCCGCTCCGGCAGGGTGGTCAGCTTGATCCGCGCTTCGGCCGTGCCGGCGATTGCAGCCAACGCGGCGCCCATCAAGGCAAGTTGTATCGTTCGTTTCATCGTTCAGTCCTCATTCGGAAAACGGGTCTTGTTCGCGGGCCATCCATCCGACTCGGCCTCAGAGCGGCTCGCGCTTCTTTTCGGTGTTCAGTTCCGGTCCGACCTTGCGGCGTTTATAGGTCACGCTGTACTTGACGAGCTTCTTCTCGCCGGGGGCAAGGTCGAGAAAATACTTGACGTGGTTCTGGTCGACCAGCTCCACGCGGCCCGGCACTTCGTGCAGGTCGACATACGCCCCTGCTTCGTTTGAATTCCAGTCGGCCGGCGGATTCTTCCCCGACCAGAGCACGACGTTGCCCTCGAACCGGCGCTCGATCTCCGCCTTGATCGCCACGGGTTTGCCCGAGACGATCTCCTCCTCGTACACGAACGTCTCGTCGTAGTCGACCAGGTCGTGGAGCCAGACGAAATCGTCGTCGAGCCGGCGTTTGTACTGCCTGGCGACCACGCCCGAGGTCTTCTGGTCCTTCAGCCGCCGGGTGATCGTCACGTCGCTGTCAGGTCCCGCGCTGACCTCCACCCGATCGCCGATCGGCACGTATTTCACGTCCGTCCCGCCGAC
>JAMOAF010000966.1 GCA_023621895.1 Planctomycetota bacterium | reverse complement strand
AAGACGCGATCGACGTGAGGCATCACCTTGTGGTCGAAGCCGGTGCGGAGCGAGAAGACGAGCAGACGGCGCCGAACGGCATCGACCGCCGGCCTGGCGGGAGCGTTGGTTTCGACCGTGGCCGACCATTCGGGCGTAGGGGGAACGATCTCCGTCTTTGCGTAAGGGATTCTCTCGGCATGGACTCCGCAGGCGCAGGCGGCAACGAGCAGGAGACCGACGATCGGATCGGAACGTTTCAACATGACGACTCCTCAGACCAGGAAAAGGGGCGGCGCGGTTCAATCGAACCAGAGCCAGCGAAGCCAGAACACGAGCAGGGGGAGAAACGTGCAGAAAAAAATCGCCTGCGGGGAGGTCGGCTGGATCGCGACCAGGAGCAGGAGGATGACGGCGACGGCGATACCGAGCGAGAGCCAGGGGCGATGGGAGTGGTCGAGCCGGTCCAGGGTCGGGAATGCGCCGCGCTCGACCATTTTTCGCGCGAGCTGCCGCTGGCGGGCGGCCTGGCGGACGTCTTCGACGATCGCCTGCGTGCCCGGCGTCTCCTGCAAGATCTCGGCCAGGGCGACGGCCTTGGCATCCTCGCGGCGATCCTGGAGCAGGAGGGTCATGGCGTACTGGGCGTAGGGATCGTTGGGGTCGAGCTGAAGCGCCCGGCGGAGGCTGCGCTCGGCTTCGGCGCGCTGGTGGAGCCTGAACTGGGCCAGTCCGAGCGCCGCCCAGGCGGTGGAGGAATCGCCGGCCGCGGCGATGGCCTCCAGCGCCGCGTCCTCGGCCAGCCGCGGCCCCCGTTCCGCGGCCATGAACCAGGCGAAATCCACCAGGGGGCCCGCTTGTTCGTTCGAATTGCGGATCGCCGTCTCGAAGGCCTGCTGGGCGAGCGTGAGCCGGCCGGTTCGCCAGGCGGCCACGCCGAGCAGGCTGTGCGCCTTGATGCTCTTCGGATCGATCTCGACGGCGCGGCGGGCCTCGGCGAGCGCCTCTTCCGGCGTGCCCGCCAGAAGCAGCGCCCGGGCCCTGACGATGCGGACCAGCGCGTCGCCCGGCGCCTCGGACGCCAACTGGTCGGTAATCGCAATCGCCCGAAGATGATCTCCCCGGTCCAGTGCGTCGAGCGCCTCTTGTGTGAGGACTTCAATCCGGCGCTCTTCCACGGCGGCCTCTCGTCAATGCGCGTCTGCGGCATGTCTCCCCGACGACAGCATCTTATTCCCGCCGTGGGGCGCTTTCAAGCCGCCGCCGTCCGCGGCCGCCGACGGGCTGGCCGGCCGGAGCAACTCGGCCAGGTCCAGCGGCTTGAGCGGCAAGGCCGAGGCCGGGCACGAGCCGATCGCCAGGTGCAGCCGCAGTTGGCCAGGCTCGAAGATCATCGTCTGGACGGTCAATCGGCCCATGTTCACTTCGTGGAGCTTTTGCGCCACGTCATCCACGCCGACCTTCGCCAGTCTCTGCGACTGCATGAGGGTGCGGTAGCGGAGCGCGGGGACGAACGTGGCCAGCGGCTCGGTGCGGAAATGGTTCGTGCAGGCCAGCAAGCCGTTCTCGGCGTAGCGGACTTCCACCCGCTGGGGAGTCATCTCGTAGACGGCCGCGCGGCGGCGATCGCAGACCGCCAGGCTGAACATCGTGGTCCGCGGGCAGGATCGCAGCAACCGGCCGGCTTCCTCCACGTCGGCGCACTCTTCGAGAACCCGGCGGAAGACCATCGAATAAGGAATCCCCTCGGGGTTGAACAGGGCCGAGCCGTCGCGCGTGAAGAGCACCTCGTGGGTCGCCAGTGCCAGGCCGGCGTCGTTCATGCCCGAAAAACAGCCCAACATGCCGGGAAAGGCGACGGAGGCGAAGGCGTGTTTGCCCCTGGGGTGCGCGATCACCACGAGGCTGTATTTTTGCAGGATGCTGTTGGTGAAGAAATCCAGGTTGCGGCCGAAGATCGGCTGGCCGGTCGCGCTCCGCGGCGGTTCGATCAACAGGGAAGAGCAGCCGAATCCCCCCCGATACGTGTCGACCATCACGTTCACCGCCAGCAGCAGCTCGCGGTCGATTCCCGACTGGGCTGCAAAGGCCTCGAGTTCCGCGCGGTGGTCGGGGGGGAACCGGTCGAACAGGGGCCGGCCCAATTCCAGGAACTTCGCCCATCGGTCGGCACGGCCAATGGTCTCCAGGAGCGACTGCGGATAGGTCGTGATCACGTCGGCGGCCGCGGCGGTCAACGCCGCCTGCTGGCGGCCGAGCTGCTCGGGAGTGCCGCGGACGACGACCACGGGAATCTCGTCGACGTACCTGAGTTCGCCGTCGCCGTGGTGCGACTCGCGAAACGCCGGCTCCGCCTCCGCGCGGCCGCCCAAGGCCAGGAGCAGAGTCAGGGCAAGAACCAAGAGAGTACGGTTACAATTCACGATTGGCCAAACGGGCTAAGAGGATTGGGTGGAAGCTGGGTCGCGGGGCGGCAATCGGCCGCCGAACTCGCGGACGGCGTCGTAAAGCGCGCGGAGGTTTTCGACCGGCGTTTTCGCCTGCACGTTGTGGACGGTATTGAAAACGAACCCCCCGCCGGGGGCGAACGTCTCGATCCGCTCGCGGACCTGGCGGCGGACCTCGGCAGCCGTGCCGAAGGGAAGCGTCTTCTGCGTATCGACGCCGCCGCCCCAGAACGTGAGCCGATTGCCGAATCGCGCCTTGAGCATCTCCGGCGCCATCCCCGCCGCGGAACACTGGACGGGATTCAGAATGTCGAAACCGGCCTCGATGATGTCGGGGAGAAGCTGCACGACCGAACCGCAGGAATGGATGAAGGTCTTCCAGGGCGTGTGCTCGTGCACCCAATCGTTGAGCCGGCGGTGGAACGGTTGGTAGAGGCGCCTGTAGGCCGCCGGGCTGATGAACGGGCCCTTCTGGGCGCCGAAATCCGTGCCCGTCATGTAGACGACATGCACGCGGTCGCCGACGGCCTCGTAGAGCCTGCCCAAGTTGGCCAAGGCGATCTCGGCCTGGCGGTGGAAGACTTCACTGACGTAGTCGAAGCGGGTCACGGTGCTGACGTACCATTCTTCGACGTCGCGGATGCCTTTGGGGTGTTTCAGGAATGGAGCGGGCACCAGCGCGATGTCGCCGAAGGCCGTGCCGCCGAAATTGGCGACGATCGCCTTGTCGGTCTCGCGGTGCAGCCGATCCGCCTCCGCGGCGAAGTGCTGCAAGTCCTCGTCGCTCACCGGGCCGAACTCTTCCATGTTGTCTTGCGGATCGAGGCGCTCGTCGTCGATCGGCGCCTGGCGAACGATCGAATCGAAATAGTACCCGCCCTTGGGCATCCGGCCGCTGGCCGGCGCCGAACGGTCGCCCTCCGGATACATGAGGATGTCGCCGTTGGGCTCGGGCTCGGTGTTGAAATCGCCGGGGACGAGCACCGGAGTGCCGTCGAACAGCGTCCATGGCTTCCAATCCGTATTTTCATATCCGAACATGTTTTCCGGCCGCCCGAGACCGATCGCGTCGACGCCCAGGGATTCCATCAGGTCTGGACCGATCTCCCCTAGCATTTGATAGGGCTCGACGACCTTCACGGGAGTCATCGGCTGATCCAGCCCGAGGGATTGGCGGAGGAGGTAGACGCAACTGGCGTGCATCCCGCTGACGGGCGTTGCGCCGAGATCGAGGGGGACGCGATCCGGCTGCCGATGATCGAGCGCCGCCAGGATGCGTTGGCGGGAATTCATTCGCGGGGCTCCTTGCAGCGGGCATCGAGGGGGAGACGTCCGAAAAAGTCAATTTGTCGCTGCCGCGGAGGCTTGTCAAGCGGCGGGCGCCGATTACGATTGAGGGCACGGTCGGCCGCCTCGCCCCGCGGCGGCGATTTCCCCTCGAACAAGGCTGCCCCCTGATGTCGAATCGCGCAGATTCGGTTGAACCGGGCCTGCTGGCCGCGCACTGCGGCGGCACGCGCTACGCGCTGTTGCTCGTATCGGTTGCGGCCATGGGGGGGCTGCTTTTCGGATACGACACGGCGGTCATCGCCGGGGCGATCGATCCGCTTGCCAGCCGTTTTCAATTGAACTCGGTTCTGAAGGGCTGGGCCGTTTCCAACGTGCTCATCGGCTGCATGATCGGCGCCGCGTTTGCCGGCGCGCTGAGCGACCGCTTCGGCCGCAAGAGGATCCTCCAGCTTGCCGCGCTCGTGTTCGCGATCTCCGCGGTGGGCTCGGCATTGCCGAGGAATCTGAACGAATTGGTCGCCGCCCGGATGCTCGGCGGCCTGGCCGTGGGGGCCGCTTCGATGCTCTCGCCCCTGTATATCGCCGAGGTATCGCCCGCCAGGCTCCGGGGCCGATTCGTGTCGCTGAACCAGATCACGATCATCTTGGGAATGCTGGTGGTTTCCATCGTGAACTGGCAGATCGCGTCGGCGGACGACGAGGCCTGGAACGTCTCGGTCGGTTGGCGGTGGATGCTCGCGTCGGAAACGCTGCCGGCGTTGCTCTTCCTGGGCTTTCTGTTTCTGGTTCCCGAGAGCCCGCGCTGGCTTGTCAAGCAAGGCCGGGAGGAAGAGGCCCTGGCGATTCTCGCGCGGGTGGGCGGAGCGGAGCAGGCGGCATTGGAAATGGAGCAGATACGCGCGGCGATTGCCCAGGAGGGCGCCGATTGGCGCGAATTGTTCCGCCCGGGCATCCGCGCCGCCCTGCTGATCGCGGTCGTGCTGGCGGTTCTCCAGCAGGTGACGGGGATCAACTGCTGTTCGTGCTCCGGTTCATACCGGAAACGAAGGGCAAGACACTGGAAGAGATCGAGCGGAGCTGGACCGCGCGGCCGCGGTAAGCGCCGCCCCGGCGGCCGCCTTGCCGCTCGAGGGGGATCGCCGACTTTCGCGGCCGGGTTCGATCAGCCGGCAATCGCCCCGATGGCAGGCGCCCCTATGATGGCGCCGCGGGAAGAACTCAAGAGAGGGATCGGCCGTACTGAAGGCGGGGCGAGGAGCGGGCAGATTTGCGGGGTGGAACAAGCCCTTCCGACCGGTAGTCCTTGCCCGACCTGCGGAACCTACCCGCTGCCGCCCTCAGACTTTTCCAAAAGCCGCCGAGCGGCGGCGGATTGCTTGCCGTGGTCAATTCTTGGCCTAGAATTCTTGAGCGTTTCTTGACGCTTGGGCTACCGGAGCGTTCCTTTCGCTGCTCAGCGACAGCGTACAATTCGCCGGCGCGTCAGACCGGCCAGCCGCTTGCCGCCCAGGGAGATTTCGCGGAGAGCTTGGAAAAATGCGTGGATTCAGACGGGCGTTTGGTCTATTGGCGGCTGTTTCCATCTGCTTGCTCACGGTGGGACGCGTGGCAGGCGAGGACCGGGAGGACAACGCCGCGCTGGTGGAAGTCATCCGCGAGGCGGCTACCCGCCAGCAGCAGATCGCCGGCCAGATTGCGGACTACACCTGCACGCTGGTCAAGCGCGAGCGCGTCAACGGGCAGTTGCTCGAACACGAATTCATCGAAGTGAAACTCCGCCAGCGGCAAGTTCGCGACGGGCGGATCATCGTGCCGTTTTCCGTCTACCTGCGGTTTCTCGCTCCGGCCGAGGTGCGGGGCCGGGAAGTGATCTACGTGGAGGGCCGCAACGACGGCAAGTTGATTGCCCGGCGAGGCGGCCTGCGCTTCGCCTACGTGACCACGTCGGTCGACCCCTTGGGCGAGCTGGCGATGGAGCGGAACCGGTACCCGATCACCCATCTGGGCATCCAGAGGCTGATCGAAGAACTGCTCATCGTGGCCCGGGAGGAGTTGGGCAACCCGGCCGAGGAACTCGACGTCAAGCAGGCCAACGGCGCGAAAATAGAAGGCCGGCCGTGCCGGATGATCCAAGTCACCCACTCCGTCCGCCGCGAGCAGTACCGTTACCACATCGCGCGAATCTTCGTCGACGACCAGCTCGAGCTGCCGATCCGTTTCGCTTCGTACGACTGGCCCGACACGGAAGGCGGCCAGCCCAAGCTGCTTGAGGAATACACGTATCTGAACCTCAAATTCAACGTCGGGCTGACCGACTGGGACTTCGATCACCGCAACGAAGAGTACCAGTTTCTTAAAGACTTCCAGCCTTAAGCAGCGGTCGGGTGGCGGAGAGCGGGCCTGGCGCGACGCGGCCGGATCAGCCGCCGCCGCTGCCAAGAGCCGAGCAAGCCCACGCAGCCAAGACGGCAGCGCCGCCCCACCAGCCGGGAGACCCGTGCTACAGAGCGTAGGGTGGTGCAGAGCGGTCCATCCCGAACCGGCCGGCAGCCCCTGACCGTCTCGCGGAACCAGACA
>JAMOAF010001111.1 GCA_023621895.1 Planctomycetota bacterium | reverse complement strand
AAGGGCGTCGGTTTTCTGAACGATGCGCCGCGGTGTGCCTGATTTCTCGTTTGTAGTCTGAGGAGTTACTGCTTGTGGAGTTGATCCGCATTGACTTGGATGTGGTCGAGGATCGCCGCGTTGTAGGCGTCGACCGGTTTCACATCGGGATAAAAGGGCATCGCCGCCTCGCGGCCCTCGCTGACGGCGATCCGCGACCCAATGCCCGCTCCGAGCTCGTCGAAAACAACGAATTCCTCGGCCGACTTGCGACCCTCGCCGGCGAGGTCGGCGAGCGACAGCGGTACGACCAGCTTCAGGCGCCCGCCGGCAAGGCTCGGGTGCGCCCGGCTCAGAGTGACCGTTCCGACAACTTCGGCGATTCGCATCTGCCGTTTTCTCCCAGCCCCGCACAGGGGGATTGCGGGCGGTTTGCGCCCGGCGTGTTCTTCTTTCCGTCAGTCCAACCGGCCTTTCAATTCTTCCGGGCACTGGCCGGGCCCCTGGCTGCAAAACGACGCGGCGATCTCGCCGATGGCGCCCGAGGGGGTGCGGCGCGGCTCCAAAATGAGCAGGTTTGCTCCGACGGAGGCCGCATCGGCGGCAGTCCGGCTCGCATCGCTGGCCAGGATCGCGCGGACGCGCGGATGCCGGTTTGCCAGGCAGAGGGCGATCGCCGGATAGCTGCTGAGCATGATCCCACTGCAATCCCCGGCGGCCAGGCGGCTGGCCAGGTCGTCCGTCGCCTTGACCAGGCAATCGAACCGCCGCAGATCGACCGCGATTCCGGCACGGCCGAGCTCTTCAACCACCGGCGCCGGGTCGATCCGCGTTCCGAGGACGGTCACGATCGCGCGCGCCGCGCTGGCCGGCGTCGGACGCGCTTCCGCGAAAGCAAGCACAATCTTCCGCCGGCGGAGTTCGTCGCGGAGGGCGGGGGTGACCACGGCCCGGGGTGGAACAACCAGCCGCCGAGCGGTTTCAAGCCGCTCGCCCACCCCGGCCAGCGTCACCACCCGGTCGCGCACGACGAGATCGCCGCTCGCCACCGGCGTCTCTGGGGCGGCGGCGACCGGCACGGCGGCGACCGCGGCGGCTTCCGGGACCGCGGCGATCGGCCCGCTCGCGTCCGCCGCGTCCTGGTCTGAAGCCTGCGGCAGCAGCCCCATTTCGGCGAGCACTTCGCGAACGATGCGATCGATTACCTGGACGCTTTCCATCATGGAGACGTTTTCTTCAGCGATCCTTGATCCCGATGACCGACCAGCGGACCGGCGTGTTGTTTGACCCGAGCAGCTCGCGAGTCGCCTTGCCGTCGCTGGTGATCAATACCATGTCCCGCGCGCCGGCGCCCAGCGAATCGACGGCCAGGACCGGTTCGCCGTCGGGCGAGCGGCCGTCGGCCGCAAGCGGCTGGACCACCAGCAGCTTCCAGCCGGCCATCGACGGGTGTTTCACCGTCGCCGTCGCATATCCAATCACGCGGGCAGCCAACACGATCCAGTGCGCCTCATTTGCCGAGGATGCGGAGATTGTCAATCATCGAGCAGCGGCGTTCACGGGTGAACGTCAGCGGCGTGGTAATCCCTTCGCCGGTCGGCCCGGCAATCGAAAACGAGATGTATCCCTCGCCGCCGAGTCCGAGGCCCGCCATCGACGCCCCGTTCTTGACGAACAGCGTCGTGTCCACGGCCTTGCCCATCTTCGTCATGTTGGTCACGTCGTGGGAATGGATGATCGCCGTGTGGCGGAATCCGTGCTCGCTGCGGACCGCCATTTCAATCGCGTGGTCGATGTTCCGGGCGCGGACGAACGGCAGGAAGGGCATCATCTGCTCGACCGGGACGAAGGGATTCGACTCGTCCGTCTCGCCGAAGATCAATTCGACGCTTTGGGGAATCGTCTTGCCGATGCCGGCGGCCAGCTTGGCGGCGTCTTGGCCGAGGAAGTCGCGGTGGGGCACGGGGTGTTTGTGTTCGCCCTCGCCGACCGTGGTGATCGCGGCCTTGGTGAAGGCAGCGACTTCGGCGGCGTTCAGGCGGACGGCGCCGGCCCGCTCCATGGCGGCCATCATCGCGTCGAAGACCTTCTCCACGACGAACACCTGCTTCTCGGAGATGCACAGCAGGTTGTTGTCGTAGGCGGCGCCCTGGATGATGCAGCGTGCGGCGCGGTCCAGATCGGCCGTTTCATCGACGACGACCGGCGGGTTGCCCGGCCCGGCGACGATCGCGCGTTTCGGTTGGGCCATTGCCGCCCGAGCGACGCCCGGCCCGCCGGTGACGCAGATCAGGTTGATGCCGGGGTGCTTGAACAGCGCCGCGGCCGTCTCCAGCGTCGGCTCGACAATCAGCGAGATCAGGTTGTCGATGCCCAGGTCGCGATAGATCGCCTCGTTGTAGCGGCGGACGCCCTCGGCGGCGACGCGGCGTCCGCTCGGATGGGGGTTGACGACCAGCGTATTGCCGGCGGCGATCATGCTGACCGCGTTGCCCGTCAGCGTGGGGAGCGAGTGGGTGACCGGAGTGATGGCGGCGATCACGCCGAACGGGGCGTGCTCGATCACGGCCAGCCCATGATCTCCGCTGAAAATCTCGCTCCGCATGAACTCCACGCCCGGCGACTGCTCGCCGAGCGTCTTGAGCTTTTCGATCTTGTGCGGCAGCCGGCCGATCTTCGTTTCGTTCATCTCCATCGTGCCCAGTTCGACGCACTGCTCGATGGCGATCCGGCGGATGTGGCCAATGATTCGCTTGCGGTCTTCGATCGTGCGGCGAGAAAGCTGCTCGAAGGCTTCGCGGGCGGCGGCGACGGCCTCGTTGGCATCGGTAAACAGGCCGAAGCGGCCTCGGTATCCGGCGCCGATTCGCCCGGCCGGCGCGCCGTTGCCCAACCGGCTGATGACTTCCTCGACGACATTGCGAATTAAGGCCTCGTCAACTTGCATGGCACATCACCCTCTGTCTGATTCGGGAGTCCGCCGAGGGGCGGAAAGTTTCACCTGGATGAAATGCGGGGGCGCGCCCGCGCGCGGAGCGCCTCCGATCCTGACTATTCTTTCGACTCGCTCTGCTTGGCATAAACGCACCGGTGGTCGATGTGGACGCTGTCGACGATGCCGACAACGACCGTATCGACCGGCAGGTTCTTCGTCTCCGGCGTCAGCCGTGCGCTCGAACCTTGGACGATCAGCACGTACTCTCCTTCGCCGGCGCCAACCGTATCGACCGCGACGAAGGTCCGGCCCGTGGTTACCAGCCGGTCGCGTGTCTGGCCGTCGAGTCGATAGGGTTCCACCACCAGCAAGCGGCGGCCGACCATCGATTCGACCTTTTGCGTCGCGACGAGCGATCCGGTGACTTTGGCTACAAACACGTCTTTTGGCACCTGTAAAGGAAATCTGGCGGGGCAGTCCGCACGGAGGGGCGTCACCCCTCCAGCAGTTGCCTGGTCTGCCGCGCCACAATCAATTCTTCGTTTGTCGGGATGATCCAGATCTGCGTGCGGCTCGAGTCGGCGTGGATCGCCGCCTCGCCTCGAGCGGCGCCATTTTTCTCTTTGTCGAGGACGATGCCCAACTCGTCCAGCCCGCGGCAGACCTCCGCGCGGAATTCCGCTCGGTTTTCACCGATGCCGCCGGTGAACACGATCACGTCCGCGCCGCCCAATTCCACCAGGTAAGCGCCAAGGTACTGCCGCACGCCGCCGGCAAACACCTCCAGGGCCAGCCTTGCCCGCGGATTGCCCTGCTCGGCCGCCTCGCTCACGTCCCGCACGTCGCCGCTGATCCCGCTCAGGCCGAGCAAGCCGCTTTGATTGGCCAGCGCGTCGAGCACTTCATCCAGCGACTTGCCGGTGCGTTTCATGATCACCGGCAATGCGAACGGGTCGAAGTCGCCGACGCGGTTGTTGTGGGGCAAGCCCGACTGCGGGCTCATTCCGAGGCTGTTCGCCACGCTCTTGCCGTTGCGGATTGCCGCCAGGGAATTCGAACCTCCCAGGTGGCACGAAATCACCCGCAAGTCCTCGCGCCCCAGAAGCTCCGCCGTCCGCAGGGCGATGTAACGGTGGCTGGCGCCGTGGAATCCCCAGCGCCGCACCAGCCCGGCCTCGGCCCACTCGTAAGGGATCGCATAGTAGCGGTTTCGGTCGGGGATCGTCTGGTGGAAATCCGTTTCAAATGCCGCCACGAGGGGAATCTCCGGCAGCTTCTCGTGGACCAGGCGCATGGCGCTGATGTAGGGAGGATTGTGGGCCGGCGCCACGCCGCTCATCTCCTCCATCGCGTCGAGCAACTCGTCGGTAACCTGCTGAACGCCGCTGACGGCGCCGCCGTGAACCGCCTTGAAACCGATTGCCGACACCTCGTCCGCCGATTTCAGGCAACCGCTCTCCGCATCCGTCAACTGCGCCAGGCAGCGCCGGACCGCCTCGGCATGATCGGGCACGGGGGCTGTCTCCTCGCGTCGCCGCGAACCGACCTCGACAAAGCACGGACTTTCGGCGGCCCCGATCCGCTCGATGCCGCCGCGGGCGATCTGCCGCTCGTCGGTCATGTCGAACAGCCGGTACTTGAAACTTGTCGAACCGAGATTTGCCACCAGAACCTTCATGGCTTCCCTCTCCTTAGGATCGCAACCTCGCGGCGCCAGCAACCGTTCCGCCCCGGGCGATGCGGCCCCGGCGCGCCGAGCACGGACTTGGCCGGACCCGAAGGCCGCGGCGATCCGCCGGCGCGCGGCGGCGATCAGGCCGCCGGCGAAGCGGGCGCTGCCAGACCCATCCATCCCGTCTTAGCTCAGGTAGGCCTCGATCACGCCCTCGGCGGGCCGGGCGATGATGTGGCTGGCCACGAGCTCGCCGATCTGGCTGGCCGCGTTCGCGCCGGCCTCGACCGCCGCCCGGACGCTGCCGACGTCGCCGCGGACGACCGTCGTCACCAGGCCGCCGCCGATCTGAATCCGCTTCACAATTTGCACGTTGGCGGCTTTCGCCATGGCATCGGTCGCCTCCACCAGCGCCACCAACCCCTTGGTTTCGATCAATCCAATCGCGTCTTGCATCGTCATCTAGTCCCTGTTGAAACAATGGTCGAAAAAAGTCCAAACTCGAGCCGGCGGCCCTTGGCTAGGCCGTCGTCTTCCGCGGGGTTTTGGCCGCTGGCGGCGGGAGCACGATATCGAGGTCTTCATGCGGCCGCGGAATCACCTGCACGCTGACGATCTCGCCGATCCGCGCGCCAGCGCTGGCGCCGGCGTCGGTGGCCGCCTTGACGGCCGCAACGTCGCCGGTGACAAAAGCGCTGACCAGTCCGCTGCCAACCTTGTCCCAGCCGAGGAACTGCACATTGGCCGCTTTCAACATTGCGTCGCTGGCTTCAACCAAGGTCACGAATCCCTTGGCCTCGATCATCCCCAGCGCTTCCAGAGATTTTGCCATAACTTGCTTCTCCCAATTCGAAGAACCAAAACTCTCGTCGTGGTCGGGGTGGAAAAAAATGTGGAATCGTGGTCCCGATCGCCCTTGCCTTCCGGGCATCCTTGGCGGCCGAGAACCCGGCCGACCGGATCGGCCTTTATGCTTTCAACAACTCCACGGATTGGGCATGTTCCAAGTCCGCTGCGTTGCCCTCGTCCGTGTCCAAATGCACTTCGAGCTTGATGCCCTTGCCGACGCGAACGAGCAGACTCTCGAACACCGTCGCGCAGGAGGAATTCACTCGGAGGCTCATCCGCTGGCCGTCCTTGACCCTGTAAAACTCCGCGTCGGCCGGCCCCATGTGGACGTGCCGCTCGGCGCGAATCACGCCCTGCTTCAAGTCGATCGACCCGGCCGGTCCGATCAGCGTGCAGCCCGGCGTGTCTTGAATATCGCCGCTCTGGCGGACGGGAAGATCGATCCCCAAGGAGATTCCGTCGGTGAACGCCAGTTCCACCTGGGTGGCCGAACGCGTCGGGCCGAGGATCCGCACCGAGGGCAGCATCCGCCGCCGCGGACCGACGAGCATGAGCGTCTCTTCCGCCGCAAAGTACCCTTCTTGATAGAGTTCCTTGGCCGGCGTCAGCTTGTGGCCGGGCCCAAACAGCCGCTCGCAGTCTTCGTCCGTCACGTGGACGTGGCGCGCCGAGATGCTCACGACCAACTCGGGCTTGCCCGGCGCTCCACCGAGCTGCTTCAAGAAGATCTCGCGGACAATCCGCTCCACGGCGCTGCGGTCGATGGGCCTGGCAATGCTCATCTTTTCATCTGTCCTCTGGAAAATCGCACTTTTCACGCGTCTTCGCCCGCCACCAGCAACTTCAGTTGCGAAGCCGTCCGCAAACGCCACTGGCGG
>JAMOAF010001041.1 GCA_023621895.1 Planctomycetota bacterium | reverse complement strand
GGTCAAATACTGCATTAAACCGGATTTCGAGAGTTCCAACAAGGGACCGCGGGAGGGCTTGATCTTCCGCGTCTGAACCGTCAAACTCATAGCATCCTGACAGAGGATTACCCGGGTTCCATCGAAGGAGGTTGTTTTGATGTCTGAAAAGCTTGCGATAAGTGGCGGCGCCCCGATCCTGAAGCGGGCTGACTATCTGAACTGGCCGGTAATCACCGACGATGACCGCAAGTTCATTGCTGAAGTGCTCGACAGCGGGATCGTCGCCGGCGCCAACGGGCCCCAGGCCGTCGCTCTGCAAAAGGAATTCGCCGAGTTCACCGGCTCGAAATACTGCCTGACCACTTGCAGCGGCACGGCGGCGCTCCACATGGCACTGGCGGCGCTCGACGTCGGCCCCGGCGACGAGGTGATTGTGCCCTCCTACACGTTCCTCGCCACGGCCTCGTGCGTCCTGCACCAGATGGCGATTCCCGTCTTCGTCGACATCGAGCCGCGGGACTACACGCTCGACCCGGCCAAGATCGAAGCGGCAATCACCGAGCGGACCAGGGCGATCATTCCCGTCCACATTCACGGCTGCCCGGCTGACATGGACCCGATTCTCGCCATCGCCGAGAAGCACGGCCTGCATGTGATCGAAGACGCCTGCCAGGCGCACGGGGCGATGTACAAGGGGCGGATGTGCGGAACGCTGGGAATCGCCGGCGCCTTCAGCCTGAACAACCTGAAGAACCTCTGCGGCGGCGAAGGGGGGCTGTTCATCACCAACAACCACGATGTGCTCCACAAGGGCGAACTGGTGCGGTGTTTCGGCGACGAATGCGACGAAATAACGCTCCGCCGGAAGTACAATGCCTCGATCCTCGGATACATGTATCGCAACCAGGAGCTGCCGGCCGCGCTCGCCCGAGGCCAGCTCAAGCACCTCGATGAATTGAACGCCATCCGGATCAGGAACTCCGAGTACCTCAACCGGCACCTGGGCGAGATTCCGGGTGTGATTCCGCACAGGTGCCAGGCGGACTGCAAGCACGTCTACTGGTTCTATGCCCTGCGATTCGATCCGCAGGCCGCCGGTATCGACGCCGAGCCGCGACGCTTCCGGGTTGCCGTGGAGAAGGCTCTTTCGAAGGAAGGCGTGCTCGTCGGTCAGTGGCAGACGATGCCCGTTTTGGCGCAGGACCTCTTCCAGAGCATGATCGGCTACGGCAAGCGCTATCCATGGGCGATCAACGAAGCCAAGGGGATCACGTACAAGTACGATCCGAACGATTTCCCCGTCGCCCAGATGCTCTGCGAGTCGTACACCAACGTGCACTCGATCCACCCGCCGAACGGCTTGGAGCTGAACGAGAAGGTCGTGGCGGCGTTCCACAAGGTGTTCGCCAACCTCGGCGAGGTCATGGACCATGCCGACGACGCGGTCCAGGTCGGCTTCGACGGCCGGCTTTACGGGGTCGGCTAACGGCCCCTTGAGGGGACGGTCCCAATTCTCGTTTCACGAAAATGGGGCCGCCCCCCTGATATCCGCCCAGAAGTCAGGCCGCCTCCGGCCGTTGTTCCGGTGCTCGGGCAGTCACTCGGTTGCTACCCATCCGTGTTCCGTCCGTGTTCCATCCGTGGCTCACGAAAAACCAAGCAGGAGGATATACCGCCATGCAAAGCAGAGGATTGTTGGGCAAGAAGTACCTGGAAATCCACGACGTGGTGCGCGACGTGGCCACTCCGGCGGGCGATCGGGTGCTGGTCAAGGTCCGCGCCTGCGGAGTCTGCGGCACGGATGTCAACTTCGTCCGCGACTGGCCCGACGCGCCGATGCCGCTCGGCCACGAGATTTCGGCGGAAGTGGTTGACGTCGGGCCGAACGTTACGACGGTCAAGCCCGGCGACAGCGTGATCGTCGAAGACTGCACGATGTGCGGCGTGTGCGCGGAGTGCAAGAGCGGCCAGCCGCAATTCTGCCGCAACATGTTCGACCTGGACGGCCAGCCCGGCATGGGCGAGTACATGTCGGTGCGGTACAACAGCCTCAACCGCTACGAGGGTCTGGACCACGTCTCGGCCTGCCTGACCGAGCCGCTGGCCGTCTCGCTGACCTCCGTCTTGAACGCGCAGATCCCGCTCGGCGGGAGCGTGGTCGTGCTCGGCCCCGGTCCGCTGGGCCTGATGTCGGCCCGCGTCGCGCGGATTCGCGGGGCCGGCTACGTGGCGATTACCGGGCTGGTGGCCGACAATCCGCGGGAACGGGCCCGGCTCGAGCTGGCCGCGAAGCTCGGTTGCGACGATTTCTTCGAAGTCGGCAAGCACGACATCGAGGGGGAAATCAAGAAGCGATTCCCCAAGGGAGTCGATCGCGTGATCGTCTCCTCGCCGCCCGAGAGCCTGTACGACGCCTTCAAGATCATCAAGTATGGCGGGATCATCACCTTTTACGGGCTGCATTTCGGCGGCAAGAACACGATCCAGGTGGACGTGAACGACCTGGTCTTCCGCAAGATCTCGCTGATCCCGACCTTCGCCGAACCGGCGATCAATTTTCCCGTCGCCCTCCGGCTGCTCCGCGACGGGCTGGTCGATGCCTCGGCGATCATCACCCACAGGTTCGGCTTCGACGAGGCGAAACAGACGTTTGCGGCGATCATCGAGGGGACCGAGCCGATCATCAAGGCCGTGATGCTGCCCAATGGCAGTTAGCGCCCAGCACCTCCGCGAGCAGGTCGCCGTCCTTGGCCGAAAAACCCGCGTAGTTGTGGCGGCGGAAGCCCTCCGCATATTCCCAGCCGGCCTGGCCGGACATGCGGGCGACTTCCGCGCCGCCGCTGCGCATGTTCTCCAGGTAGTCGTCCATCCCCTGCGTCTCGTCGAGCCACTGCCGCTGGCTTTCGTGGCAGCCGAGCATCTTCAGCTTGGTGTCCATTTCGCCGGTGATGTTGACGAACAGCTCGGGCACGACGAGGGTTCGCATCCCGTCGCGGTTCGTGTGCGGCTGGGCGTGGTAGAGGTAGACGTCCTGCTCGGTCGCCTCGGTCGGCGGATCGCTGCGGTAGTGCCGCATCGCGCGGCTGAAACATGCGGTGATCACCAGCCGGGCGGTGTTCATGTGGTCTTCCATGTAATCGTTCAGCGACGGCAAGAGCACGATCGACGGCCGGATCTCCCGCACCACCGCGCTCATCTTCCGCAGCAGCCGGTCCTCGTAGAAGATCATCAGGTCGTCGGTGATCGGCCCGTGGTAGACCGCCCCGATCGTCTCGGCGGAGCGTTCCGCCTCGCGGAGGCGGATGCGGGTGATTTCGGCTTCCGAGAGCTCGTTGCTGTCGAGGTTGCTCCGCGAGAGGTTCATCATGTGCGGCTCGAATCCCGCCTTGGCCAGCAGCGAGAGCGTGCCCGCCATGCCGAATTCCACGTCGTCGGGATGCGCGCCGACGGCAAACGCAGTACGCTTGTTGCTCACAGCCGTTCTCCGTAGTCCGAGAGGGTCGCGGTTTTTCTGAAGGTCATTCCATAATCTACGGGCAGCGGCGCTGAGAATCAACCGGCGCCGCCGCGCCGTCCTCGTCCCTCCCTGGTTCCCGTCCCTCCCTGGTTCCCAAGCTCCAGCTTCCCTCGTTCCCGTCCCTCCCTCGTTCCCGTCCCTCCCTGGTTCCCAAGCTCCAGCTTGGGAACCGCCGCGCCATCCCTCCCTGGTTCCCAAGCTCCAGCTTGGGAACCGCCACGCCGGCCAGCTCGTGCGGAAATCCGCACGCTTGCGGATCTCATTCGGCAATGCGTCCACCTCGTACAGCAACGCGCGAAGATCGCCGCCCTACGGCCGCTCGTTCTTTTCGAACCAGCGCATGAGGAGCTTTTGCCGGTCGGTTGGCTGTTCCGACCGGGCGCGCGACTGCTTGTCCGGGCCGTGTTCCACGCTCCAACCGTCCCATTCGCGGAAGGCGTGGTAGGCCCAGTCCCACCCGTTCTCCTCCATCACCTCGATCACGTCGCGGAGGTAATCATGGGCGCTCGAGCCGGGCGCCCAGCGGATCGCGCTGAATTCGCCGATGTAGATCTGCACGCCGTAATCGCGCTGGTAATCGATCGCCGGCCGTAGCGCCCTGCGGATCGCCTCCTTGTCCCAGTGCCGGCCGCCGATCTCGCCCGGATAGGCGATGCCGACCGGCGCGTCGTAGACCCCCTGGTGCGTGAACTGGTGCGGCTGGTACATGTGGACGCTGTAGACGACGCGCTCGGCGTCGATCGGTTCGAACAACTCGAGCGACTCGGGGCTGCCCCAGGGCGCCGGCTCGACGATGATCGCATGTTTCCGATCGATCTTGCGAATCCGCCTCGCCGCCTCGGTGGCCAGCCCGTGCCAGTCCATCACGCCCTCGCCGAGAATCCCCTCGACCGGCTCATTGACCAGGTCGTAGCCCCAGACCGTCGCACTATCCCGGTATCGGGCGGCGATCTTCTCCCAGACCTTGAGAAACGCCTCCTGGAATCGGGCCTCCTTGAAGAGCCGGCATTCCTTTGCCTCGTTGCGCCCTCCCGGCGGCGTGTGCAGGTCGATCAGGACCAGGATGCCCACTTCCCTGCAAACCGGCAGTAGCGAATCGAGCCGCTCGAGCTCCGAGTCGATCCACGCGTCGTAGGCCGCCAGGTCGCCCCGGTCGGCCGGCCCGTGGGGAAAACCACCCCAGATCAACTGCCAGCGGACGTGGTTGGCCTTCCACTGGCCGCCGAGCACCCGCAGGTCCTCCGCGCCCACTCGCGGGCCGATCATCGCGCCTCGGAGCCGGTCGAGCGCGTGGCCCTTGTAGACGGGCCCAGCCTTGGCCGGGCTGCCGGCCGGTCGCCGCCGGCTGACGATGGTGATCTTCAGATTATCGAACCACGCGCGCCCGGTGACCAACTCCAGCCCGAGGATCAACTCGGCCGCGGTGGCATCTCGGGGCGCCGCGGCGAGAAACCGCACGGGTTTCCAGTCGAATGTGCCGAAGACGCTGTTCTGCTGCTGCCACTGGTCACCGGCCGGCGACGTGGTGTGGAGCATCACCTTGACGCCGTTCCACGGATTGGGCGGTTGAGAGACGGCCTCCGCGCGAACCATCGCTTCGACGCGGACTCTTGTCCCGCGGAGCGCGCCGAGCGGCAGCTTGATCCGCGCGCTGCGGTGGCCGGGCCCGTCGGCGGCGGGGATTTCGACCGAGAGCGCCTTCGATCCGCCCACGCCCGGCGCCAACTCCGCGGCTGTCTCCAGGCCGGTCCATCCGGCCACGGCGGCGGGTGAATCAAAATTGGTTTCGTATACGACCTCGGCGGCCGCGGCCGGCATGGCCAGAAAGAGAATCCAGGTGCAAGTGGCGAGGCGCGCTGCTGACTTCACGGCAAGGCTCCGGCGGCTGGGGACAGAATCGGCAACCATTCCCAGCCACGATACCCATCACCGCCATCGATCGCAAGCCGGCCGCTGCGATCGCGGCTTTGAAGACCCGGCAGATTGAAGTGCCCTGCGTGCTGCGGTGAGGAGTAGCGCGCCCCGCACACGGCCTTTCATTCGGCGAGACGCACCTGCGATACATCCTGGAATATTCGGTGGACTTCCCCGGTTCAGTCAAACAAAACCATCTGCCTCGACCTCGCGATCCCCTCGGCGCGCCCCGCGATTCGGCATGCCCGGCTGGCAATGTCCGGATTCTTACAGGCACACGCTCGCACCGTGATGTCGTGCGCGGAAGCTGCGATGCGCAGACGATCCAGGATCGCATTGCGCGTCTCAGCGGGCAACGCGGTTACGCAGCTTTTTCGAGCGTGAATCGGTAACCGTACGCGAGACTGGAATGCGGCAAACAGGCGGTCGCGTGCCGCTTGATTCAGATCGCTGGATCGCAAGGCCTTGGCAACGGCGGGGCGAAGGAAGAGCACGCTGGCAGCAAGAAATCGGATTCCCGCTGCTGCGAAATCATGACACACTCTCTCGAAGGTCTCGCTGTCGTCGGTCACGTGGGGAATAATCGGGTCTATTCTACCCGTTGTTTCAATCCCGCAGGAACTCAGGGCACGGGCCTGTGCAACTCGCTCCGCGGGCATCGCCGCGTGCGGCTCCAATTGGCGGCACAGGGAATCGTCGGTCGTAATCAGTCCGATTTGCGCGCTCACAAGCGGTGCGTTCGAGATCAGTAGCTCCATGTGCTTTGGTGGGATCGTCCCTTTGGTCAAGAACGATACACGAATCTGTGACCGGAGTAGGAGGCTCAAGACCTCGAAGGCAAGGTCACGCAGTTCCGGCACTGGCTGAAACAAGTCGCTGGAGGGGCTGAAATACACTGCA